>NZ_JBMERO010000004.1:0-222112 GCF_049310945.1 Bacillus sp. DJP31
AAAAGGGGAGTACCCTCTGCTTTAGAACGTTACTTAAAAGTACACACTGTAATATAAATTGAAACGCCGTATACGAGACCCGTATGTACGGTGTTGTGAGAGGGGCGAAAATAAGTTAACTTATTTTCCCTCTACTCGATTCAGTAAAAAGGTGATTAAGATGATTATTACTACTTCAGCAAGAACAAATAGTTTATATATACAAATGGCTAAACAAATTGCGAGTGATTTAGGTGTGAACTATCATGAACGTGGCCGCGACTCGATTCAAGACTTGCAAGAGGCACTTAAAGAAGAAGTCCTTGTAGTTGGGAAAAACCGACTTGAACTATATATCCCGAGCGTTGATCAATCAATATTTTTCCATCCGAATTCAGCAATGTTTCGAATGAAAAGGCTCTTAAGCGGTAATCATGATCCTTTCGTGGAAGCTTGCCAGTTGTCACAAGGAATGTCCATTTTGGATTGTACGTTAGGTCTTGGATCTGATTCGATTGTAGCGAGCTATAGTGTTGGAAGTGGTGGTAGAGTTACAAGCCTTGAAGGAAGCAAGACTTTAGCCTATTTAGTCCAAACCGGATTAAAAACTTGGGATACCCAGATTCCTGTCATGAATGATTCAATGCGAGCCATTCAAATTGTATCTACACCCTATCAAGACTATTTAAAAAAGTGTCAAGACAAATCAATGGATGTTATCTATTTTGATCCTATGTTTGAAGATTCAATTGAAGGGTCTGTCGGTCTACAAGGAGTAAAAAAGCTAGCGATCTATGATGATTTAACAGAAGAATCGATTGAAGAAGCAAAACGAGTAGCCACTGGGCGTATCGTGTTAAAGGATCACTGGAGAAGCAATCGTTTTGAAAGACTAGGCTTTACTCCCATCCATCGAAAATCAGCTAATTTCCATTATGGCGTTATTGAATTAGGATAATCCAAATGATTGTTGGAAAGGTTAAACCTTATGGAGGTGAAGACATGTCTAAACGCAAAAAAGATCCATCAAAAGGAGCATTACACTCTCCAAATGTGGAAGGGCAAGGTACCACTACTACCGAAACAGGCTCGAGTGCCCTTGATTCTTCACGAAAAAAGCAGAAGAAGGGCTAGTAAAACTCGCAGACAACTGCGGGTTTTTGTTTGTTTAATCCTTGAAGTTTTTAGTTAAATACGAATTTCAAAAAAACATAAAAAAAGACCCGTAAAAACGAGTCATCATCAATCGTGGTCTGTTACACACATAAAAGTAAAAAATGCTAAAGTAAGAAGACTAGTTATGGTTAAAATTAGTTCAACATTCATTTATTCTGCCTCCAAAAAAAGTTATGTACTCATACTTTAATCTTACCATGTTTTGACGAATTTATGAAATAAACTTAATTATGTAAAAAAATTGACTAGAATGATAGGCTTCTAGATTTAATTGTTGTATAATATAGAAAATTGAACAAGTAAACAGGGGTGAAGACATGCCAATCTGGATAAGAAAAACCCTTGTGGTAATGTTTACAATTCTTACTTTTGGTCTTGTAACACCGCCACAGTTAATCATTGCAGACACTAAAGCTAGCGATGCAACAAAATCGAACCTTTTAGAGAGCTCTAACGAAACCGAAACCATAACCTTATCGAATACATATATAGATGACTTGCATATTGAGAAGGCATTTATTCAACATGCAATTAATAAAGCAGAACAGCAGTCCATTCAAAAATTTGGTCCCATTATTGAAGAATCAATCGGCGATGAATTTCGAGATGTAATTCTCCCGAAAATTGAGGAAGTCATTATGACCCTTTCTTACTCAATGACAAAAGGTGAACTAAGTAACCTTGTTATATCCAATCATCCATCTGGTGGTACTGGCGAAAAGATATTTCATATTTATGATAGCCAAAGCGGGAAGGATATCATTCGATTTCATGTAAGACGAGATCGTCCACCTCTTGAAGGATACTATTTTAATTTTCACTATCATACTTCACAGGATTCATTTCAAACCCATCATGAACTCGGAAAAATTTATTGGGATAAAAATACACCACCTAACTGGCTAACTTCTTAAAAAAACGGACACATCTTGTGTTCGTTTTTTTCTTGGATGAAGAGGATATCGAAAGCCCGTTGAAATTTTTATATGCCCTCTTCATTTCTATCAAACAATCAAGATCTCATTAATACCATAAATTTCTATTATTCTCCTAAACTATCTCATGATATAATTAATTATTAGAAAATTATATTTATTAGATGCTGAAGGGGAAAACAGCTATGAAAAAGACAATTTCGACCCTACTCCTTTTTATGTTATTATTTATTCCTGTATTAGTCTTTCAAAGAACTGAAGCAAGTCAAAGTGGTCAGCTACTAAAGTATGAAAAAAAACTAAAAGTTCAGGTTTCAGAATTTGCTAATTCCCGATATGTTGAAGATATCATTGTGGTGCCTACTGAAAAGTATCAGAAAGAAGAAGTGCTGAAAATGATTGAGCGGATATCTCGAATCCACCCTACTATTCTAGAAAAGGTTGTTGAAAATAATATCAGGCTCAAATTATTTACTGGCTCACTTACAGATCAACCAGGCTTTACACACCTTAAAGGTTTAAAACCAAGAGGCTATGTCCGTTACACTTGGGATGATGTCCCAGGTGCAGGTGGCACAAAGCTTGCTCATGCAAAAGTGGGTCATAGTGCAAAAGGTAAAGGTCATGGTTCAGTAAACCTTGAATTACATGAGCTTGCCCATTCTATTGATAAGCATGTTTTTCGTTCTTTGAGATCAGATCCTTTATTTATAGAAATTTGGGCGGAGGAAGCGGAATTTTTGTTTGCTGGTCAGCCTTATTTTATTGATCATCCAGAAGAGTATTTTGCTGAGGCATTTGCGATGTATTATTTAGGGTTTTTCACTCGTTCAGAATTAGAGGTACATGCACCGAGAACGTTTCAGTATATTAATGATCTTCATATGATAGAGAAAGATAGGCTTAAACTCGCCCTGTCCTTTGGTTAAGCTTTTGCTCAAATGACGCAAAAGCTTTTTTTTTGTTAGTAGGAACTAATGAAACTAACAAGAAATTCTAGTACAATGGAGAAATAGAAAAGTGGAAGGGTGAAATACATATGAAGCAATACTTGGAATTAGGATCTTATATTCTAAACAACGGTGTAAAAAAGGAAGACCGTACAGGAACAGGTACGATTAGTACATTTGGTTATCAAATGAGGTTTAATCTTCAGGATGGATTTCCTCTAGTTACGACGAAAAAGCTTCACTTAAAATCAATTATTCATGAGCTTTTATGGTTTCTAAATGGAGATACGAATATAGACTATCTGCAAAAACATAATGTCCGTATCTGGAATGAATGGGCAGATGAAACCGGTGATTTAGGACCTGTTTACGGGCACCAGTGGCGTTCATGGACGACAAAAGATGGTGAAACGGTGGATCAAATTTCAAATCTTATCCACCAAATAAAGACCAACCCTGATTCAAGAAGACTCATAGTTAGTGCATGGAATGTGGGGGATATTGAAAAAATGGCCCTCCCACCATGCCATTGTTTATTTCAGTTTTATGTGGCAGAGGGAAAATTATCATGCCAGCTTTATCAACGAAGCGCCGATTATTTTTTAGGCATTCCTTTTAATATTGCATCCTATGCGTTGTTAACCATGATGATTGCACAGGTTTGTGATTTAGAGCTAGGAGATTTTGTTCATACCTTTGGAGACGTTCATATCTACTCGAATCATATGGAGCAAGCGCAGCTTCAATTATCACGCGATCCCAAACCCTTACCCATTATGAAAATAAACCCAGCTGTAAAGGATATTTTCTCTTTTTCGTTTGAGGATTTCGTTTTAGAGAATTATGATGCTCATCCTCATATTAAAGGAGCTGTTAGTGTATGATTTCTTTTGTTGTTGCAATGGATGAAAACCGTGTAATCGGAAAAGACAATGCGTTACCATGGCATCTACCAGCTGATTTAGCCTATTTTAAACAAGTCACAATGGGCAAACCGATTCTCATGGGAAGAAAAACACATGAATCCATTGGACGAGCTCTCCCAGGTCGGGAAAATATCATATTGACTAGAAATACGAACTATCAATCTGCAACTTGTACAGTCATTCATGACCTTGGGGATGTTCAAAGATTAAGCCAAGAGTCCGAACAGGAACTTTGTGTCATTGGCGGAGCTGAACTGTTTAGAGAGCTGCTTTCAACGGCAGCTAAATTATACATGACTCAAATCCATCATGAGTTTGAGGGAGACACTTATTTTCCAGAAGTTGACTGGAAAGAATGGACGGTCATTGACCGAAAACAAGGTGTGAAAGATGAGAAAAACCCTTATGATTATGAATATGTAATCTACGAGAGAATGACGTAAAGTGATGGCCTCTTTTTACCCGAGGTCTCTTTTTTTGCTGAGCAATTGAAGTTTTTCTAGTATATTAATAAAAAAGGAGTCTGATTATGTTAAGAACGATTTATGGTTTTACATCTATGTGGATTTATTTAATTTATAGTATTCCTACACTAAGAAGAGTGAAAAAGCTTTCAACTGTTCAATTTTCTGTTCAGGAAAGGGATGAAAAGGTTCATCAGCTACCAAAGAAGTGGGCAAGACACGTCGTTAATTGCTCTGGTGCCAGAGTTACGTTAAATGGTGAACATCATATTCCTACAGAATCTGTTTTGTTTGTTTGTAATCATCAAAGTAACTTTGACATTCCTCTATTGATGGGCTACTTAAAAAAACCTATGGGCTTCATTTCGAAGGTAGAGGTGAAAAAACTGCCTATTATCTCGGATTGGATGGAGGTTCTTCCTTGTGTTTTTATGGATCGAAAGGACAGGAGACAAGCGGTTAAAGCCATTCAGGACGGGGCAAACCTTTTGAGTGATGGTCATTCACTTGTTATTTTCCCAGAGGGAACGAGAAGTAAGGGGGGACCTATTGCACCATTTAAAACAGGAAGCTTTCGATTGGCGACTAAATCAGGTGTTCCAATTGTTCCAGTGACAATCAATGGTTCCTTCAGACTATTTGAAGAAAAAGGGAATCTATTTCAACCTGGAGATGTTACGATTACCATACATGAACCCATTCGAAAAGAGATTTATCAAAGTATGGATGTGAAGGACTTAGCACAAATGGTGCAAGATCGGATAGATACTACAAAGATTTCAATTCCATTTACCCCTTAACTTGTTAAATCGGACAAGCAAAAAACCTCTCATCGTGAGAGGTTTTTCTTATGGGAGCAGATAAAATAAAACGGAAAAAAAGTGAACGGAGGTTCCACCTATTACAAACAAATGCCAGATTGCATGATGAAACTTAAAGCCGCGCCATATATAGAAAATGGCCCCAACTGTATACAAAACCCCACCAATAACGAGTAAAGTTAGTCCAGTAGAATGCAAGTTTTCAACTAGTGAACTCCAAGCAAAAACGATCATCCAGCCCATTAATACGTATAATAGTGTAGAGGCGTGTAAAAATTTTTTCACGAAGAAAGCTTTGAAGACGGTACCACCAATAGCGAGTCCCCATACAATTCCAAAAAGTGTCCAGCCTAACCAACCTTTAACAGCAATGAACAAGAAAGGTGTATATGTACCTGCAATAAAAAAGTAAATGGAAGAATGATCGAGTATCTCAAAGACATCTTTTGCTTTGCCCTTAGGGAAACTGTGTACGAGAGTCGATGATGTATATAAAAGGACCATTGTTGAGCCAAAAAGTGTAAAACTGACAACGTGCCATGCCGTACCATACAAGGAGGAAAATACGATTAAAATAACAAGGGCAGCAATACTTAAGAGTCCGCCAATACCATGTGTAATGGAGTTCGCGATTTCCTCTCCTTTAGTGAAGGTATGTGTTGTAGCCAATCGCCATCAGTCCTTTCAAACATTTATTTTATTCTATTTTACTATAGTAAAGGATTGGATTGAAGAAAACAATCTTTATCTCTTGAAAAGAACCTTGTATGATATGAATAAGTTAATGAAATTTTGGGGGATTATATGCTTACTTTACTAAAAGGCGGAGAAGTTTACGCACCGGAATACATAGGGAAAAAAGACATCCTTATTGTGAGTGAGTCGATTGGATATATTGAGGATGAAATCAATGTTCCTGAAGGATTTGTTCCGATTCGTGTGATCGATGCTTCAGGGAAAATAATTGTCCCTGGGTTTATTGATTCACATGTCCATTTAATTGGTGGTGGTGGAGAAGGCGGATTTAAGACAAGGACGCCTGAGCTCATGCTGACCGATGCAACTAAGGGGGGCATCACGACACTTGTAGGAGTAATTGGAACGGATGGGACAACACGTACTATGCCAAATTTAATTGCAAAAGCTAGAGCACTAGAGGAAGAAGGATTAACATGCTTCGTTCATACGGGTTCCTATCAGGTACCGGTCAAGAGTATCTTCAATAAAATTGAGGACGACATCATCTTAATTGATAAAGTGATCGGTGTTGGAGAGGTGGCGATTGCAGATCATCGTTCTTCCCAACCTACAATTGAAGAACTGGCGAAAATTGCAGCCACAGCTCGGGTTGGAGGTATTCTTTCAGGTAAAGCAGGGATCGTAAATGTACATATAGGAGACAGTTCAACGAAATTGAGTCTTATCGAAAAAATTGTTGAAACAACTGACATTCCGATTCGTCAATTTCATCCGACCCATATCAACCGAAATCGCGAGCTCTTTGAAGCAGGTATTATTTTTGCGAAAAAGGGTGGATACGTTGATTTTACAACAAGTACCGTTCAAAGGTTTTTAGACCAAGGTGAGGTCAAATGTAGTAAAGGGTTAAAAATGATACTTGACCAAGGTGTGCCCATTGAACAAATCACCTTCACATCAGATGGACAAGCGAGCCTACCTGAGTTTGATGAGGATGGAGAGTTTATAGGTTTACAAGTAGGTAAGGTTACGACACTTTTTAAAGAGGTAAGAGACGCTGTTTTACAGGAAGGAATTCCTCTAGAAACAGCAATTAAGGTCATCACATCCAATCCCGCTGCAGTCCTCAAGCTCAAGAAAAAGGGACATTTACGAGTAAACAGTGATGCGGATCTAGTGATACTTACTAAAGAGGACTTAACAATTGATTCGGTGATTGCTAGAGGTAAAGTAATGATTGATCAAGGTGAAATAAAGATTAAAGGAACATTCGAATAAGCAGGAAAAGAGAATAAGATCAGCTGATTTTATTCTCTTTCTTTTTTAATCTCATAGATGAACAACCTCGGCAAAAAAAAGTAAATAACTATTTAAAAGTGAAGGTAACAAGACATTTAACATTTCTAACACATCATTATTTTTAGTTTTTTGCTTTCAACCCTATAATAAGAAACATGAAGACAAAGAGGTGTGACACTATGGATATTGTGGTTGTAGGTGGAGGGTTTGGTGGACTGACAGCGGCAGCAATGCTTGCCAAAGATGGTTTCTCTGTAACCGTTGTTGAGGCATCCAATGAATGGGGAGGCTGTGCAGGGAAGTTTTCGAGAAATAAATTTACTTTTCCCGTCGGTGCTACACTAGGGATGGGGTTTGAGGAAGGTGGAATCCATCATAGGATTCTTCAAGAGTTAGGAATTACCTATAAGGCAGCCCCATTGGATGAGGTTATGACGATCCATACTCCGAAAGATCGAATGGTTATCTATCGTGACCGAGATCAATTCCTTACGCATGTAAAATCAATATTTCCATCTATTTCTAAGGAGATTGATGGTTTTTATCAAGAGGTCTGGGGGATTGCGAACCAACTCCAAGAATTAATGCGGAAACTTCCGGTTTTGCCACCTAAGACAATTGGAGAATGGACGATGCTTTTACAATCCATCCGATTTTCAAATGTGAGTTTACTACCGTACCTCTACCAAACCATGCACCAAATGTTAAAAAAGCATAAGTTGGAAACTCATTTTGATTTCGTTCATTTTCTTGATGGGATTCTCATTGATTCAATGCAGACAACAAGTAAGGACTGTTCTTTGGTATTAAGCGCTATAGCTTTAGATATTTACCATAGAGGAGCTTTTTATATAGAAGGCGGGTTGTTTGATATTGCGGAAAAGCTTGTTGATTCAATTAAAACGAGTGGAGGTGCTGTTGTAAAAAATTCTAGGGTTGTTTCACTTCAGAAAAATGAAAAGAAGTGGAGGGTAATGGATCACAAGAAAAAAATTTGGGAAGCTGATCATGTCATCTGTAACCTTCCCATACAAGCATTCACAAAGCTACTCGATGACCATACCGTATCCAAATTACCACAATCTTTTCATAAGAAGAAAACGAAACAGCAGTGGGGAGCCTTTACTATATATATGGGACTACATGAAGAATATCTTCCGTCCAATCCACCCTTGTTTCAACAAGTGATCCAAACTACGAATGGAAGGCTAACCGAAGGGGAGCATATTTTCCTCTCACTTTCAAAGTTGGGAGATCAAAAAAGAGCACCGGAAGGATTTAGAACATTAACTGTCAGTACTCATACTGATTTGGAAAAGTGGAATACAAAGGAGAAATATGACGAATATAAACCACAACTCAGGGACAAAATCGTTCAAGGTGTAGCAACTGTTTTCCCACATATAGAAAAAGCCATCCAGCTTGAGGTAATAGGTGCTCCTCGTGCGTGGGAACGTTTCACATCTAGACCAAGTGGAATGGTAGGCGGATACCCACAAACCATTCAAAATAGTTTATTGAATAGTATCTCACATCGAACAGGGATCAAGGGATTATGGCTTTGTGGAGATAGTGTTTTTCCAGGCGCGGGTACCATTGGTGTTTCAGTAAGTGGATATCATGTTTATCAATCCATACAAAAAGAAGGAACCTATACGTAAGATTCCTTCTTACTTGTTATAAGAATCAAGTTCTTGAAGCATAGAGTCAAACTCATTAGGCAAACAGAAATCCTTTGAGGTAAAGTTTTGTTTAACCCATGTAATTAATTCGGAACTAGAGTTGAAGACTTCACCGCTCGTATCGGCCTTTCTGATCATATATCGACCATTATCATCATCAACAGTGACTTCTATAGGACTTCTACTATGAATCGTACAAAGAGAGAATTCCATTCAAACCACCTCCTGTAATAGTATAAGATTCAGTAACAAATGTTATGTACTGTTTTGTAAAGTCGGATAATTTTTACTACATTATCAATTTGTTGTATCCGCTTACAACGCCCGTAGAATATGAAAAATTTTATATTATCTTTACATGAAAAGACAGACTTCGTGAAAATTTTAAAGTATAATGAAGGAAACGGTGAAAAAGAAGGTTGGTACTTTGCTACTTAAGAGTCTAGAATTTACTCATCAAAGTGGTCAGAAGGTCAAAGTTATGGAAATTCCAGTATGGGAGGAAGATAATCTTTTTACATTAAAGGTTAAGTTTAGACTTCAGACATTCATTACAAGGATCAGTACAAACCCCAATCCAAAAAAACTATACTCATTTAGGGACCATTTAAAGAAAACATTAAAATGGCAAGAGTACACAGAAATTTATAAAACAGACATACTAAAAAACAACGCGTAATAGGATAGCAGGGAGGACCTTCACATTGTGAGGGTCCTTGTTTTTTTTCTTAATTACCAACAATTTTGTGACAAGCCTCTTGAATCTTTTTATTTGTGAGACCTTTTTGTTATGATAGAAAGTATTAAAAGTGAAAAGGTGAATAAAATGAATAAAAAAATAGGTAGCCTTTCGATTCTACTTATAATGCTCATGATTTCAGGATGCAGTAGTAGTAACCTGGCATTTCCTGAAGATACAATCGACCAAAAAAGTGAATTGTTTGGAGCGGGAAATATAAAAAACAAAATATTGGTGGTAGATTTCATTTTCACCAATTGTGAAACCGTCTGTCCTCCATTAACCAACAATATGTCTAAGCTTCAAGAAATGGCGAAAGAAAAAGAACTTGAAGTGGAATTTGTATCCTTCAGTGTCGATCCTGAAAACGATACTCCGGAAAAGTTAGTGTCTTTTGCTGAACAATTTGAAGTCGATTTTACGAACTGGCATTTCTTAACTGGCTATTCACAAAAAGAAATTGAAGCATTTGCCCAAGATAGCTTTAAAGCCATTGTTCAAAAGCCAACATCAACTGATCAGGTTATCCATGGAACGTCTTTTTACTTAGTTAATAAAAAAGGGGAAGTTAGTAATAAGTATAGCGGTCTACAAGAGACGCCTTATGACCAAATAATACAGGATATAGAGAATTTACAATAACTCCTATTTTAGGAGTTTTTTTAAATCTGTAATTGCAGTATATGCAATGCAGTATATGCAATGTTTGGTCATTGTTTATCAAAAGTGAGGATACAATATAATACAAGACATCTTGAGGAGGACAGACTTTGTTTAGACTTGTCATCTTAATAGCACTACTAGTTACTTTACTAGTTGTTTATGATTCTGAAAAGGGTAGCCAATCAATGGTAACTGCTGCTAATCATAGCTTACTAGTAAGAGAGAGAGGTCTTTCTACCAAAAAAGTAGATTCTGCCTTTTTTTCAAAAGAAGTAAAAATTGTAGCCTTAGGAGATTCCCTAACTTCAGGGTACGGAGACCAATCTGGAAATGGAGGCTATGTGACCATACTTGAACAGCTACTCGGTAATCAGCGAGGAATTAGCGATATATCAATCTCAAACTTTGCCATCGGTGGATTGAGTTCCGAGCAATTAATTCAAGAACTAGACAAAAAAAGCATACAGGATGAGATCGCTAAAGTAGATTATATTTTGATTACTATAGGTGGAAACGATGTCATAGCGGTCGCTCAAGAAAATATTTTTACTTTATCAAAGGAACCATTCGAAGAAGAAAATAAAAACTTCACTAGAAAAATAAACATTTTGGTTCACAAATTGAGGTTTTATAACCCTAATGCTACATTATTCTTTGTCGGTATTTACAATCCATTCTCAACCTTATTTGCTTCTGTTCCAGAAATAGACCAAATCATTGAGAATTGGAATGAAGGAACAGAGAATGTGTTAACGAAATATGAAAATACGTACTTTATCCCGATTTCTGATGTGTTCAAAGGAAATGAAGAAGAATATTTATACGATGACTACATTCATCCGAACGAAGAGGGATACAAACATTTAGCTAATCGCGTTTTAACATATATTGATCAATACAGTCAGCAATCTGTTTATGTAGACGGAGAAACGGATGAAGGTGATTATTAAGATAATGTTACTAAAACGTAAACTTGACATACTAGATTACTATTCTTTTCCATGATAAAGTTAGGGTATCATCATTTGTTCCAATGAATAAGCTAGCAACAAACGCATTTACTTACTAAACAGGAGGCGTAATCCTACTTTATGATGGAAGCAAAGATTGAAAGAAAAGCATTATATGAAAAATGGTGGGTTAAGTACCCATATTTTAAAGATGTTCTCTTGAAAACTGGATTGTTGTTAAAATATCGTACATGGAATGTACAAAAGCTGCCCAATAAAATATCATTACCTTCATCAAGGACTATTTATATTAATCCAACTGAAAATAGAGGTAGAGCTTTGTTGCTTAGAGATGGGGTCACACAAGAAAGGCTCACTTCTTTCTGGCAAAAGTCTGTTGCTGTGTTTAAACCGACGATTGTTTTAGATATAGGGGTTAATTATGGGGAGTGCATCTTCTCTACAACTTACAACAAGAAAACAACCATCATCGGTGTTGAGGCTAACGAGCAGCTATTATCATATATTGATCAATCGAGATTAGATCATCCGAACCGAGATCAAATTCAGATTGTCTACGGATTTGCCACCAACAGTGAAAAAGAGACCCATTCTTTTTTTGTTGATAAAAATTGGTCGGGGACTTCATCAGGCACAAAGATGGTTGAGCACGACCTTGTAGAAGAATTTCAAGTTCCATCTGTAACCATTAATACACTATTAAAGAATCAAGTTCGAAAGCATGATCGGCTTTTATTTAAAATCGATGTTGAGGGTTTTGAATCCTTTGTGCTTGAAGGTATGTACGATATACTAAAAGAAACGAAGGAAGCAATAGGTTTTATTGAGTTTGATAGTGAGTATATGAAACGAGCAGGCACATCACTCTCTCAATTCTTCGAAAAGCTAAAGGAAGAGTTTCATATTTATGCGTATGTAGCAGATAATCAGATTAAGGATATCACGGCGTTATCCTATAAAGAATTAGAACAGTGGTGGCAATCCGATGAAATTCATACTGATTTAATCCTATCAACAATGCCACTTCCAAGAGAGTTAAAAGTTTAGATGAACTGTGGGGTTTCCCACGGTTCTTTTTTTGCATTTCAACAAACATGGACGAAAATTGTGATTAAGTATGTTTTTTAACATTTTCCCACATTATCGGAACTACATAATTTGATAAGCCCTACCTTTTTCTTGAGTGATCTAATTATCTAAATCAATTCGATTTAACTTGTGAATGAAGCTTTTAAAAACTTTTTCTACTGAACAACTGAATTACGTAGAACAACACCCTGTGTTTTTATCATTCGTATAAAGTCTTAAATGCATCTTGTAATTGTCGCGTAACGGTAAAATGAGTTGGTATGTCAGTTTGGTCCACTTTATTTATAGGAAGAATTTCTGCAGTTGTCTTGTAATAAAAGCCTCATCAGCATTTAGTAAAAATTCAGGTGATAAATGGTCCTCTTTTACTTGGATTTGAAGTTTTTTTGCAAGAATATTTACGGCAAGTCGTGTTATGCCGTGTAAGATGCCTTACGTAGCAGGAGTTGTATATAATTTTCCATTCTTCACAACGAAAATATTGCTGCTTGAGCCTTCCGTAATAAAGCCATCTTTAAAATGGATAGCTTCCTCACAACCATTCATTATTGCTTTTTGCTTGGCTATTACATTTAGTAATAAGTTTAATGACTTTATATAACAATTTGCCCAACGTTCATCATCCAATAACAGCACTGAAACACCGTTATCTTTTTTCACAGTATCCAGTTGTCTTGAAGTTTTTATCGTCATGGAAAGAATAGCTGGAGTGTTAGGAAGACATGTAATCTTGGATAAATCCCTCTTGTTACTTGAAAATAAACATCTGCACAATGTTCAACGGAATGGGCTACTCCTTCAAAAATAATCTCTTTCACTATTTCAATCGTATAAGGAAGCTCTAAAGAAATCGCATCTGCACCTCGTTCTAAGCGCTCTAAATGTTCATCAAGCATAAAAGGTTTCCCGTGGTAAAATCTGACAACCTCATATATTCCATCACCAAATTGATGACCACGCTCCTAAATAGGAACAACGGCCTCATCCATATGGGATAAGAAAGGATCTTTATAAAAAGCAATTTCCACTTGGATCCCTCCCTATTCATTCTTTTAATATATGATTCTGAAATTCTCGTAAAGTGTAAATTTTAGTGGTATCAACCGTTTTATTATTGAAACTGAATCGGTTATTCAGTTGCTAAATAGCAGCTTTATTAAAATATAGTCTTGTTTGTCCAACTCTATGAATAGGATAGAGTAATGAAATTAAGAGGGGATGAATACATGTCGAAATTTGAGGCTTTTATACTTGGGATCATTCAAGGCTTAACCGAATTTTTACCAATTAGTAGTACGGGGCATTTATTTCTAGGGAGGAATCTATTTGGTTTAAATGAAGCGGGCCTATTCTTGGATACCATGCTACATATAGGAACCCTTTTAGCTGTAATAGTCATTTATAAACATGAGTTTCTTTTCATGCTTAGGAACCCATTGAGTAAAAGAACATTATTATTAGTTGTGGGTACCATTCCTGCCGTTGTGGTGGGGTTAGCTTTTAAAGACTTTTTTGAGGAGATTTCAAAAACCGGTGTGACGATTGGTTGGGAGTTTTTAATAACCGGGTTATTTTTATGGTTTGCTGATAATATAAAAAATGGGTACAAACGAATGGAAGATATATCATATTCGGATGCTTTTTTTATCGGGACTTTTCAAGCAGCCGCCATATTCCCAGCCATTTCTCGTTCAGGTTTAACTATTGTTGCTGCACTTGTTCGAAAACTCGATAGGGAAACAGCTGCCTATTTTTCGTTCTTGTTATCCACCCCAGCGATAGCAGGAGCCTGTGTCTTGCAATCCATGGATTTATTCAAAGGAACAGTTGAAAATATCAGTTTATCTGCACTAGCAGTAGCACTCCTAACATCTGCAGTTTTCGGTTATTTCGCAGTGAAGTGGATGATTTCATATTTGAAAAATCATTCCTTAAAGGTGTTTGCTCTTTATGTCTGGTCACTAGGTATAATGATTATAGGTCTACAATGGGCTGGGATCTTTTAGTCAGTCCTTTTAAAAATCATAAGGGGGGAAAGTATGTTGAAATCTGTATTCAATCAATTATCTATAACCAGAAACGAGCTTGTGGATTTAATTGAAATTTTATCAAAAGAGGATTTACTGTATTCGACTCAAATGAGCTGGAGTCTTTCTGAAATTCTAGAACATTTATATCTCGTGGAACAAAAGATCACAAAAGGGATTGTGTTCTATTCAAGCCAACCAGAAGCCGAACCAACAAGCGAAAAACCTATTCACTATATAGTAGACCGGTCAAAGAAAATTCAAGCACCAAAAAATGTTCACCCAACAGGAGTCGAGATTTCAAAAGAGCAGCATCTATTACGATTAGAGGCTTCTCGCAAATCCCTACTGGAAACAGTAAGTTCCATAGATGAACCTATTTTAAAAGAGCGTTCATTTCCACATCCATTTTTAGGACCTTTATCTTTATTCCAGTGGATTGAAGTGGTTAGTTTGCACGAAAACAGACATATCATGCAAATGCAGGAAATACTCGAAATAAAGAAAAAGAAGCTATCTGAGTAAATAACCTAAGAAAAATAGGCATTCGCACATACGGTACATACCCCCACCCACATATGTTATCAATGTAAGTAAGGAAATACAAAAAAAGGAGTGTTAAATTATGATGAATTACGGTTACGATCAATGTCATACGGGATATGGTTACGGTCAACAAACAGGTGGGTACAATAATAGCTTCGCGTTAATCGTTGTATTGTTTATTTTGTTAATTATCATCGGAGCTTCTTACGTAAACTAAGTAAATGTAATTCTTAAGAGCCCATCAGAATTTGTTGATGGGCTTTTACTCTTTCTTGATGTATTATCCAAACAATTACTAATGATACATAAGTAGTTTCTTAAAAGATGTCATACCTACACAAAAAATTCTCAAGGACATAGATGGAGTATTTACCTTGATTGATTTCTAGTAAAAACGAATAATAATTAAATATAACTGTTTATTGTTCGTTTTTAATTGACTTGCTTTTATTCCTTTGTTATATTACTTATGGCTTAAAAAGATAACTATCCATAAGATTGGGGAGTAAATCATGAAAAACACCTATGATGTAATTGTAGTAGGAGCAGGTCCTGCCGGAATCTTTACTTGCTATGAACTTTCGTTAAAAATGCCACATGCAACTATTTTATTAGTCGATAAAGGTCATGATATATATAGAAGAAACTGTCCGATTTTGGAGAAGAAAATTGAAAAATGCCCTCCTGCAACAACTAGGAAAGATTTTGCTGGCTGTTTACCGGCATGTTCCATTACAAATGGTTTTGGTGGTACAGGTGCCTATTCTGATGGGAAGTTCAACATTACAAGTGAATATGGTGGGTGGATGACAGATTATTTATCACCCTCTGAAGTGATTGAACTGATTAAGTACGTTGACGAAATCAACTTAAGTCATGGTGCAACGGAATCCATCACAGATCCTTTAACTGATTAAGTCAGAGATATTGAGAAAAGAGGCTATGCTGCAGGCTTAAAGCTTCTTCGAGCTCAAGTTCGTCACCTAGGAACTGAACAAAATCTAGAAATATTAAAGAGTATTTTTGAATACTTAAAAGATAAAGTAGAGATGTGCTTTAAAACAGAAGTAGAAGATGTCATTAGTGAGAAAATCGACGGAATTCATCATGTAAAAGGTATTCAATTAAAGAATGGTGAAGAAATCATAGCCGAAAAGATCGTCATTGTTCCAGGAAGAGATGGATCAGTTTGGTTGTCAAACATTTTGAAAAAACGTCGCCTTAAAATGACAAATAACCAAGTGGACATTGGGGTGCGTTTAGAAACTTCAGATATTGTAATGGAAGAGATTAATCAAAACCTTTACGAAGGTAAATTCATCTTCAATACCTCAGTAGGAACCCAAGTCAGAACCTTTTGTAGCAATCCTTCTGGACATGTTGTGGTAGAAAACCATTCTGGAATTATGCTAGCCAATGGACATGCCTATAAAGATCCATTGCTCGGAAGTCAAAATACGAACTTTGCTCTACTAGTCTCTCACAAATTTTCTGATCCTTTTAATCAACCTAATGAATACGCACACGAGGTTTCTAGGCTGGCTAATAGTCTATCAAATGGTGGTCTCATTGTTCAAAAATATGGTGATATTTTAAAAGGGAGAAGATCAACGGAAAACAGGATTCGTGAAGGCTTTTTAGAACCAACCTTAAAAGAGGCAGTACAGGTGATCTTGGACTTGTTTTACCTTATAACACAATGAAGAGTTTAATAGAAATGACAGAAGCCTTAAATAAAGTTTCTCCTGGTCTAGCATCAGAGCATACCTTGTTTTATGGTGTAGAGGCAAAATTCTATTCTGCTCGTCCCGAACTAAATGATAAGTTTGAAACAGAAATGGCAGGTTTATATTTAGGCGGAGACGGTGCAGGCGTGACAAGAGGACTAGCACAAGCTAGTGCCTGTGGAGTATGGATTGCTCGGGATATAATGAAAGCTTTAAACGACTAGCAGGGGGACTTTCCCTGTTTTTTTCTATTATCAGTATGATAAAATGACTTTAATAAAACACATCCTTTTGTTACAGCTTTATTTCAATAAAGCTAAATATTCATTCTATAGACTAGCCTCGAATACCATAAATAGAGGACAAAACCTCAGTTATGAAGAATATTCTCTAAGAGGGAGGGATAGTAATGAATATCCTTATTTTAGGTGGTACCAGATTTCTAGGAAGACATCTTGTTGACGAATGTATGAGACGTGGTCATGAAGTGTCGATTTTTACTAGAGGTAAGACAAACTCGGAGTTATACCCAGACATAGAACGGTTAATAGGTGATCGCGATGGAGATATTAGTAGTTTAAAGGGAAAGAAATGGGATGCTGTTATTGATACAAGCGGATATGTACCTAGAATCGTGAATGATTCTACTAGTCTATTAGCCTCGTCGTGTAATGTATATACCTTTATATCTTCCATTTCTGTTTATAAAGATTTTTCTAATAAAGGATTAACAGAAGAAAGTGCGGTCGCAACATTAGAAGATGAAACAGTTGAAGAGATTACAGGTGAAACCTATGGTGCCTTAAAAGCACTTTGTGAGGTAGAGGTAAAGAAGACATTCCCTGATCGTCACCTTATTATTCGACCTGGATTAATTGTTGGACCGTATGATCATACAGACCGGTTCACGTTTTGGCCAAAACGAATGGGATCTGGTGGAGAAATTTTAGCTCCAGGGGATCCAAAAACACCAGTACTGTTTATTGATGTCCGAGACTTAGCGTCTTTTGTTATTCAGCAATTAGAAAACAAATCAATTGGAACATACCATGTAACAGGACCCAATGAAGCATTATCCATGGGAGAATTTTTAGGTGCTTGTCAAGAAGCTCTTACCCCGAATGCAAGGTTAACTTGGGTGGGGGAGAAGTTTCTAGATGAGAATGAAGTGAAGTTTTGGACGGACTTACCTATTTATATCCCAATAGGTGTGGGGATGGACGGCTTTTCCTCAATTAATACCGAGAAGGCATTCCAAGCGGGTCTCACTGTGCGACCTTTAAAAGAAACAATTAAAGATACATACGATTGGTGCCTCACACGTGATGAGAATTATGAATTCTTATCGGGATTACAACCTGAAAGAGAGTTAAGATTGTTAAAGTCATGGAATGATCAAGTAAAGAGTTAATGTATACTTTAGTGTTACTTGGGTAGAATACCTCCTAACTATTTAATTGGGGGGTATTTTTTTATGCATTTTAATGAGTATGAGGCAAAACTAGTATATGATTCAAGACTGCACGAACTTCAAACGAAAAATATAAATACAGCTCAAGGTAAGGAAAAACAATCAAAAAAGAAAATGAAGTAACTGGAGTAGTCACCAGTTACTTTTTCAATTGGAGAGTTCTCTAAGAAAGGAGGAGGAGTATGAAGAAATTTCAATGTATAATTGTCGGTGGTGGGATTGCTGGCTTACAGGCTGCTATTCAGCTTGGTCGATATCAGCACCAAGTCGCTGTCATTGATAAAGGATATGGACGTTCAACCTTATGTAGATGCTATCATAACGTATTAGGCTGGCCAGATGGAATAGATGGAAATAAATTAAGAAATCTAGGTAGGGAGCATGCTGAGAAATACGGTGTGACTTTTTTGAAGGATGAAATAGTGACCGCCCGTAAGACGTCTAAAGGTCTGCTTTTAAAAGGGAGTTCAGCTTTTCAATATGAATGTCAATATTTATTAATGGCTACGGGCGTTTCTGATAGAATACCTATACAAATTCCCAATCTAAAGGAGTGTCTGGGGCTTACGATTTATTTATGTCCAGATTGTGATGGATATGAAGTTATGAATAGGCGAGTCATTGTGTTAGGTTCTGGAGATGTGGGAGCTAATATGGCATTAACATTAACACATTGGACGACTGAAATCATTTATATCAATCATGAGACTATAGAAATTAATGAAGACTTAAATCAACAATTGAAGAAAAAAGATATAAAAGTCTTTACAGAAGAAGTAGAAAAAGTCCTGATAGACTCACTTTCGAATTTTACTGGAGTGACATTGACCACAGGGCAAGAAATAAGCGGAGATCGTGGTTTTTTAGCCTTTGGAGGAACGAAAATAAATACAGACCTATTAAGACAGCTTGGCGTTGAGAGGCTTGAAAATCATCATATAATGGCAGATCCTAGATCAAAGGAGACAAATGTTCCTAATGTTTGGGTTGCGGGGGATATTGTTGCCCATTCAGAGCAGCTAACCATTGCAATGGGGGAAGGATCCCAGGCAGCCATATGGATGCATAAACGTATACTTCAACAATGACAATGCATTATTTATCCTTGTCATTGTTTTTTCTGTTTTACATTATGTCTAATTGTTTTCATGATTGGTCAACTAGAAGAATAAACTTTTAGAAATCATGTTCACTTTTGGGGGGAATAAAAATGAAGGATTCTCGCCTTATCAAACCTTTGTTAAATGAAGAGTACCCCGTAATTAGTCATGGGCTAGGTGTCTATTTATATGACACGGATGGAAATATTTACTTAGATGGTTCATCTGGTGCAGTTACTGCAAGTATTGGTCATGGTGTGACAGAGATTATTGACGCCATAAATGAACAAGCCAAGAAAGTATCCTTTGTCTATAGGTCCCAGTTTACAAGTGTGCCAGCAGAACAATTAGCACAAAAGCTATCTTCTATTTCAGAGAGTGTAAGCTACTATAGTTTTCTAGTAAACAGTGGCTCAGAAGCCACCGAAACCGCTTTGAAAATAGCCATTCAATATTGGCAAGAAATTGGAATAAATACAAAGAAAAAAATACTCTCTCGTAAAATGAGCTATCACGGTATTACGATGGGTGCTTTGTCCATGTCAGGTCACTACCATAGAAGAGCTCGCTTCTCGTCCCTGTTAGAAGAATATCCAACAGTATCCCCGGCCTATTGCTACCGATGTCCTTTCAATGAAACCTACCCAAATTGTCAGCTCAAATGTGCAAGTGAACTAGAACATGCGATTTTAAAAATGGGGGAGGAGCATATTGCAGCTTTTATTATTGAACCGATTGTTGGTGCAGCCGGTGCAGCCATTACCCCACCACCGGGATATTATGAAGAAATTAGAAGGATCTGTGATAAGTATAATATTCTACTAATCTCAGATGAAGTGATGACTGGCATGGGTAGAACGGGTAAAATGCTAGCATTAGAGCATTGGAATACAGTAGCAGATATTGTGTGCTTAGGAAAAGGGTTAAGCGCAGGGTACACTCCACTTGCTGCTGTATTGGTACAAGAGAAAGTTATCGAACCGATTCAGAAGGGTTCGAACGTAATCATGAGTGGGCATACCTTAAGTTGCAATCCTCAGTCTGCTGCTGTCGCCTTAGCTGTTATAGAGTATATTGAGAAAAAACAGCTACTGAAACAAGCGGAAGAAAGTGGTGAGTATTTACGCTCAGAACTTTTGGTCCTCCAGTCTAAACATCCACTTATTGGTGATATAAGAGGGAAGGGGTTATTGCTCGGTCTAGAATTTGTTTCTACTCTAGAGAAGCTTCCTTTTGATTCTAAGTGGGAGATAACCAATTTAATCATTTCAAAAGCAAAGCACCAAGGCTTACTCGTTTATCCAGCTTCTGCTGGAGAAAATGGAATACAAGGTGATGCCATTATCATCGCTCCCCCTTTAACGATAACAAAAGATGAAATCAATGAATTAATTTCCAAATTAAATACAGCATTAGAAGATGTTGAAAAAATCCTCCGTTTAAAAGGGGTCTTGTTATAAGGAAGAGGTGTATATAATGGATAAAATGACAACCATTGAAAACGTTCTGAAGTATATACACGACGGAAGCACAATTATGTTTGGAGGCTTTGGTGGAATTGGAACACCTCCGACGATTGTACAAAAAATTTTAGAGATGGGTGTTAAGAATTTAACCTTAATCGGAAATGACACAGGATTCCCAACAATCGGCATAGGTCCACTTGTTGCAAACGAGCGGGTAAAAAAGATCATTACCTCACATATAGGCTCTAATCCCATTGCAGGCGCATTAATGACTGCAGGAAAATTAGAGGTTGAATTTTGTCCACAAGGTACGTTAGTCGAACGAATTCGAGCAGGTGGAGTTGGATTAATAGGAATCGTAACGGATGTTGGAGTTAATACCATTGTAGAAAAAGGTAAGAATATATTGCATATTAATGGGAAAAAATGCATTCTGGAGACTGCACTAACAGCAGATATCTCTATTGTGTTCGCCAAAAAAGGCGACAGGTATGGGAATTTAGTGTATGACAAAAGTGCAAGGAATACCAATCCTCTTGTCGCGATGGCAGGTGACCTTACCTTCGCTGAGGTAGAAGAGGTTGTTCCAGTTGGAGAACTTTCTCCGGAGGAAATTATTACCCCAGGGTGTTTTGTGAATGGTGTGATCCAAAGTGAAGGGGTGCGCTGGAAATGGGTATGGGAATAGAGGTAAGAAACAAAATAGCGAGACGTGCAGCATTAGAAGTGAAAAATCATACAGTGGTGAATTTAGGAATTGGAATCCCATCACTTGTACCCAATCACTTATCTCCTTCACTTAATGTAATGTTTCATGCAGAGAATGGAGTACTTGGTATGGGGCCTTCTCCTGAAGTAGGATTTGAAGATGGCAATTTATGCAATGCAGGCGGGTTACCCGTTTCTATTATGCCGGGTGCTTCATATTGTGATAGTTCTATTGCCTTTGGAATGATTAGAAGGGGTCTAATAGATTTGACCATTCTTGGTGCTTTGCAGGTTAGTCAACATGGTGACCTTGCGAACTGGATCGTTCCAGGTAAACGAGTACCAGGTATGGGAGGAGCAATCGACTTAGCTCAAAAGGCAAAGCGGGTAATCGTACTCATGAACCACACAAACAAGGATGGAAGCCCAAAGATTGTGAAATCTTGCACCATCCCTATTACGGCAAAGAATTGTGTGAACATGATCATCACAGAATTAGCGGTAATGGAATTTACACAAGAGGGTTTGAGGTTAATAGAAATAATGAATCCTTACAATCTTCGGGATGTTTTAGAGAATACGGAGTCAGAATTACTAGTAGATAGAGAGATTCTTTTTGTAGACTAGGGGGATGGCAAATTGGATGTTCAGGGGAAGATTAAAGAATGGTTAGCTTTGCACAAAAGAACTGGAATTCGATTATTGCAAAGGCTAGTTCAAGAGAAAAGTATTTCAGGCAATGAAAGTGCTGCACAAGCCATTATCATTGAAAAATTAAGGGGGATTGGGCTAGAAATAGATATATGGGAACCCAATTATACAAAGATGCAGCATCACCCATACTTTGTATCTCCAAGAGTTTCCTTCTTAGGAAGCTCGAATGTAGTTGGAATAAAAAGAGGGAGTGGAGGAGGGAAATCGCTCCTTTTAAACGGTCACATTGATGTGGTGCCTGAAGGAGATTTATCTCAGTGGACCAAGGATCCTTTTAGTGCAGAGATTATCGATGGAAAAATGTTTGGAAGAGGTACATCAGATATGAAGGGTGGATCAGTGGCTCTTTTGCTAGCCATTGAAGCAGTTGTTGGCTTAAATCTCCCACTTAAAGGAGACGTTATTTTTCAAAGTGTGATTGAAGAGGAAAGTGGCGGTGCTGGAACACTCGCTGCCATATTAAGAGGGTACAAGGCAGATGCAGCGATCATTCCAGAGCCAACGAATATGAAGATCTTTCCTAAGCAACAAGGCTCTATGTGGTTTAAGGTAACAGTTAAAGGGAAATCCGCACATGGGGGTACAAGATATGAGGGTGTAAGTGCCATCGAAAAAAGTATGATCGTCATTCAAAAAATGCTTGAGCTTGAGAAAAGTAGGAATGCTCGAATTGTCGACCCCCTTTATAAGGCTGTACCGATTCCAGTACCCATAAATATAGGAAAAATAAATGGAGGGACATGGCCGTCCTCAGTAGCAGACGAGGTTATATTAGAAGGTAGAGTGGGAGTGGCACCTGAAGAAAGCATGAAAGATGTTCAAGATGAAGTGGGTAAGCTCCTAAATTCTCTAACCCAAGATGATGAATGGTTTATTCAACATCCAGTGGAGCTTACATGGTTTGGAGCGAGATGGGTACCGGGAACCATTGATCTAGACCATGAGGCAATGAAGGTGCTTCAACACAATTTTGAAAGAGTAAAACGTCATAAACCTTTAATTGAAGCATCTCCATGGGGGACAGATGGTGGACTTTTCACACACGTGGCGAAAGTTCCAACAATTGTGTTTGGACCAGGAACGACTGAAGTTGCTCATCATCCGGATGAATACATCATAGTGGATCAACTGTTTGAAGCTGCAGAAATTTTTGCTCTTATGATTATAGATTGGTGCAAGTAAACGAAAGTGAAAGTGGCTTTCGTTTTTTATATGGAAAAGCTTACATGAAAAAGCGAGTTACGGGAGAAAATGAGGAGGAGTTTCATATGTAAGACTTTTTATGGAGGTATCATGGTCACTATTTCTTATTTACTTGTTTTCGTCGTTTCTGTGGTAATGGTTGGGTTGGGTGATACCTACTTGTATGAAATTTCATTTTTGGACGCAATCCTTTATCTAGTAGTTCCAGAACCGTCAACTAATAAAAGCATTTCTGTGGGAGCAAATGTCGTAGCTCTAATGGTGGCTTTAGGTATTGATTATAGAGTTTGGAAGAAAAACAAAACGTCACCTAAGCAAGTTGAGGGGAAATAACATGAGTAAAGCCTTAACTGAAAAAATATCGTTATGGCAGCTGTTTATCCTTATTTTCATCTTCGAGATGGGAAGTGCCATTATTGTGGGCATTGGAAATGATGCCAAACAGGATGCTTGGATTGCTGTTGGAATTGCTTCAATTTTAGGGATAGGTTTGTTCCTGTTTTATCATAGATTAAGTGCAAGAATAGAGGGTAAAAATTTATTTGAGTTATTGGAAATTGCATTTGGAAAATGGATAGGTAAATTTATTACGTTCATGTATGTGATTTATTTTTTTTACATTGCGGCGCGTGTATTACGAGATTTTGGAGAGCTATTAGTCTCTTCTATCCTTCCAGCAACTCCTATTGAAATAACGGTCATAATGGTGATGTTAATTATTACATACGTGCTTTATCTAGGCCTCGAGGTATTAGGTAGAACGAGTGAAATTTTTTTTCCATACGTGATCTTATTCATAATTGGAATTAGCTTAGGTATTGCCTTTACAGGAGAAATCGAATTGGAGAACTTATTACCTATTCTTCCGGAGGGGGTAAGTCCAGTACTTAAAGCCGTTTTCCCTACGTTACTAACATTTCCATTTGGAGAGCTAATTGTATTCACCCTTATTATGCCATATGTATCCAATGCTAAGTATGTGGCGAGGGTAGGGGTATTAGCCGTTCTAGCTGCAGGAGGATTGCTAGTCTATTCTTCAATCGTTCAGATCACTACTCTCGGATACCAAATGAAGAATCGGTCGAATTTTCCATTATTATCAGCTGCAAGAGAAATATCATTGTTGGATTTTATAGAGCGGGTTGATTTATTAATCGTTTTTATTATGATGTTTGGAGTCATTATTAAAGTTGCCGTATTTACTTATGGTGGTACAAAAGGCCTAGAGCTCATTTTCAACAGACCTTATCGTCAATTCATTTTTCCGTTAACCATGCTTATCGCTTATATGTCGATATTCATTAGCGAAGACTTTGCCGAACACTTAGAAGAAGGTTTAGTATTTGTGCCTCTTTATTTACATCTTCCTTTTCAGCTCGGTATACCTCTCCTAATATTTCCTATTATTTATTGGAAAACAAAAGGTATGAAGGGTGGTAAACAGCGTGATCAATCTAAAGAAATTGTTTAGCTCACAAAAGACTTCACAAGAGCCCACATCGAGTGACGAATTACTATCTACAAATGAGTCACCTAAAGATTTAACGCCCATTTTGACTTCAAGCTATGAGTTTTGTAAAAAGTCCTTTCAAGATACGATCGACTTTACGCAAAGCAGAATGAAAATTGGACAACAAAATGGATTCATATGCTATCTAGATAGTATGATTGATTCAAAGCAAATAACGGAAAAAATGGTCGAGCCTCTTGGTTTAACAATAGAAGATAATGCCAATATTTCGGATGAAACAACTTTTGAGCAAGTAAGAGAAAAGTATTTTATGGGGCTACCCTATGAATTTGTAACGAAAGAGCATGATGCTATATGGTACATCTTATCAGGATATGTATGCCTTTTTGTAGAAGGGGTTTCTTCTGCTCTTTGCCTAAAGATTTATGATATTCAGTACCGGAGCATCTCTGAACCAAGCACACAAACCATCATCCGAGGACCAAAAGATAGCTTTACAGAGTCGATGGAGACCAATGTGAGCTTACTTAGAAGAAGAATAAAAAATCCCCATCTGAGATTTGAATCTTTTATTGTGGGTAAAGATACCCAAACTTCTGTTGTAATTGGTTATATAGATGGAATCACCAATAAGGATCTTGTAAATGAGATGAGAAAAAGAATTAGTCAGATTGACACTAGCTTTATTTTAGATTCAGGGAATATTGATGAATTCATAACGGACAAAACCTTCACTATATTTCCGCTTCTAAATAATACAGAGAGACCTGACAGCGCATCTGCCAACCTGCTAGAAGGAAAAATCATTGTCATCGTAGATGGTAGTCCATTTGTATTAGTTGCCCCTGTTGTTTTTACTGATTTTTTTCAAGCTACAGAGGACTATTATCAGCCGTTTGTGATGGCTTCCTTTATTCGGTTTATTCGATATATTTCATTCATGTTTGCTCTTGTTCTCCCATCCCTATACGTAGCTCTTTCAACTTTTCACCATGAGTTGCTACCAACAACCTTATTGATTAGTATACAAGCGCAGAGGGAAGGGGTACCATTTCCCGCGGTTGTGGAGATACTAGCCATGGAATTTACGTTTGAAGTGCTCAGAGAAGCAGGGGTAAGAATGCCAAGGGCAGTCGGTCAGACTGTTTCGATTGTAGGGGCATTAGTAATTGGACAAGCAGCGGTTGAGGCGGGGTTAGTATCAAATGTTCTTGTTATCGTAGTAGCCTTTACAGCTATCGCAAGTTTTGTATCACCGATCTACAATTTTTCAATATCGACGAGATTATTACGATTTGTCATCATTATTGCTGCTTCGATATTTGGGCTATTCGGGGTGTTACTATTTTTAGTTTTAATGGTGATTCATTTAACGAGTTTACGTTCATTTGGTGTTTCTTATTTAACACCAATTGCTCCATTAATTATGGAGGATCAATCCGACGTTTTTATCAGGTTTCCTTATTGGGCCAATCAGAAGCGACCTACGTATCTTCAAACAGAAGCACCAAATCGTCAAATGAAAACGAAAAAGCCAAGACCTCCTAGAGTTGGGGAGGAATCGACGTGAAAACCATTTCGAAAATAACAAGCTTACTCCTTTTTTTGTTTTTTTTAACAGGCTGCTGGGATCGTGTCGAATTGAATGATGTATCGATTGTAACGGGAATAGCCGTTGATCAGGGTGAGAAGTATAAATACAAAATGACAGTAGAGGTGCTAAACGCAACAGAAAACTCTAAAATGCAAGCACAAGGATTTGCTCCGTCCATTACCTACTCACAAGAGGGAAACTCTTTATCAGAGCTAGCTCGTCGGATGAATGTAGGTATGTCTCGGGAACTTAATTACTCCCATACTCGTGTATTCATTATTGATAAAAAGATAGCGGAAGAAGGAGTCATGGGGTTTATTGATTTTTTAGAACGAAGTGGAGAATTTCGAAATGATTTTAATATATTAATTTTTGAAGGAGATCAGGCTTCACAAGCACTAAAAGTGGCATATCCACTGCAAAAAGTTTCTTCATTAAAAATCAATAAACAAATGGATAGTTTTTACAAGGAATGGGGTGGTAATCCCAACATGAAATTAACTGATTTTATTTCTGCTATCACTTCAGAAGGAAGTGAACCGACACTTGCAACCATTCATGTAGTAGGTGATCCAGATAACGGGAGTTTAGAGAATCTCCAAAGAATTGATCCTAAAGCGATTGTAGAGATAACGGGACTTGGTGTGTTTAAGGGTGATAAGCTTTTAGGAACAATGTCAATAAATGACACAAGAAGCTTTCTTTGGCTGAAAGGATTGAAGGAAACTAGCTTGACTGTTAAGTGTAAAGAGGAAGATGAAAAGTATATAGACGTGAGAATTACAGGCTCAAAGGCAGATATTCAATCAGAAGTTGAGAATGGCATTCCTCAATTTAAGATAAATCTATTTGCTGAGGCAAGAATAGATGGAACTCAATGTATTCCTGATTTAGAAAAAATTAAAACGTATGAAAAGTTCGAAAAAGGTGTTGAGGAACAAATTGAGAAGGAAGTATCCAACACCATTCAAGAAGTCCAAGAAAGCTTTGAATCTGACATTTTTGGATTTGGAGAAATTCTAGAGAGACAGCATTACCATGAATTCAAAAAAATGAAAAAAGAATGGAATCACTATTTTTCAATAGCGGATATTGATGTAAAGGCTACCATCTTCCTTAGAAGGTCTGGTATTCGAAACAAGAGCTATCGAACAGAAGAGGAAACTCAATAGACTCAATAAAAGTCGGCAGATCCTGTCGACTTTTTTATATACATAACATTGAGCATTTAGTCGTAGGATGTAGAAAGAAGTAAGGAGGGAGTAATGTGTCAACTCAACCATTTTACGAAAATAAGCAAATTCAAGGTGACAATTACTATATATCTGCGTGCTTTGATCATTTTAACCAACGACTACGAGTGGATGATTACCGTGGGAATTTGTTTGAAATTGTAAATCAGATAATAGAACATTCCACAAGTCGTTCCTATTCGAAAGTCATTATCTATGCCAGACGGGAGCATGTTCATGTATTTGTGGAAAAGGGTTTTCTATTAGAAGCAATACTAGAGGGCTTCTTTCATGGAAGTCATGCCTATACCTTAGCTATGTATTTGGAACAAAGGAGAAGGCAAAGTAATAAGTGGATAAAGGAAGATGAAATTGTACAAAAGGTTTTAGAAATTCCTTCACTTTGTTCAACTGAGAGTTTGCCAGATGGCTATAGTTTGAGAAAAGGAAATCTACAAGATGCAGAACAACTTGCAAGTCTTTATAACAGTGTATTTCAAATTTACCCTACCCCTCTTAATGACCCTGAATTTATAAAATCATCCATGGAATATGACACGATTTTTTATGTAATTGAGAAGGATGGAACCATTGTTAGTGCGGCCTCGGCTTGTATGAATAAAAAATATTTTAATGCTGAGATATCAGACTGTGCAACACTCCCTGTCCACCGAAGTCACGGATTACTGAAGCACTTAATCCTCCAACTTGAGAAGGAAATGCTGGAGAGAAAGATTTTTTGTGTGTATTCAATCGCGAGAGCACTATCTTTTGGAATGAATGCAGCCCTTCAACAATTACAGTATAAATATAAAGGCCGGTTAACAAATAATTGCTATATCTTTGATAAGCTCGAAGATATGAATGTTTGGGTAAAGGACCTTTCATAAACAAAACTGATTTTTGAAATAAGAAAATAGGATGTTGGCATACTTGTAATCGAATCCATTGGAATAACCGTTTAGAAGTTCCTCACATATAATTAAGGTAAAGCTGATGATTGAGGCTTATTGGATGAGGAGGGTAAAACATGAAACACGATGTTTTTAAATCATCACGTCATTGGAAAGAGATCGAACTATGGAAAGATGTGTCAGATGAACAATGGAATGATTGGCTATGGCAATTAACGAATACAATTCGTTCGTTAGATGATTTAAGAAAAGTGATTGACTTAACGCCTGAGGAAGAAGAAGGTGTTAAAATTGCTACAAAAACGATTCCACTTAATATTACTCCATACTATGCTTCCTTAATGAATCCACATGATTCTAGGTGTCCAATCCGTATGCAATCTGTTCCCATTTCAAAAGAAATCTTGAAAACGAAATATGATTTAGAAGACCCGTTACATGAGGATGAGGATTCTCCGACACCAGGGTTAACACATCGCTATCCTGACCGGGTCTTGTTCCTCGTGACCAATCAATGCTCCATGTATTGTCGATACTGTACGAGAAGAAGATTTTCTGGTCAAATTGGGATGGGCGTCCCCAAAAAACAATTAGATCAAGCTATTACTTATATTAAAGAGCATCCACAAGTAAGAGACGTATTAATCTCAGGTGGAGATGGATTATTAATTAATGACCAAATTCTTGAATATATTTTAAAAAACTTACGAGACATTCCTCACGTTGAGATTATTCGAATCGGAACACGTGCGCCTGTTGTATTTCCGCAAAGAATTACTGAAAACCTTTGCAATATCATAAAGAAGTATCATCCCGTCTGGCTAAATACACATTTTAACACGTCAATTGAAATCACCGAAGAAGCAAAGAAGGCTTGTGAAATGCTCGTAAATGCTGGTGTTCCCGTTGGAAATCAATCTGTTATTCTTGCAGGTATCAACGACAGCGTGGCAATCATGAAAAAGCTTATGCACGACTTAGTCATGATTAGAGTTCGACCTTATTATATTTATCAATGTGATCTTTCTGAGGGTATTGGCCATTTTAGAGCTCCCGTTTCAAAGGGATTGGAGATCATTGAAGGATTAAGAGGACACACCTCTGGATATGCAGTACCTACCTTCGTCGTTGACGCTCCTGGTGGTGGTGGGAAAATTTCTTTACAACCAAATTACTTGATCTCACAAAGCCCTTCAAAAGTTGTCCTTCGTAATTTTGAAGGAGTGATTACGACATATCCGGAACCAGAAAATTATATTCCTGGTCGGGCTGATGAGTATTTTAAAGAAGTTTATGCTGACTATCAAAACAAAAATTCAACCATTGGAATTGCCGGATTAATGAATGATCAACAGTTTAATCTCGTACCAGAAGGAATAAATCGACTTCAAAGACGTATTGAGTATAATGAAAATCCTGAGCATGCCTCTCTCAAAGATAAACGTGAAAAACGTGATGTACTAAAGGAAAAGAAATTCCAGGCACAGCAAAATAAATCCGATAAAGATCCGGCAGATCAAAAAGAAAAGCTTGACAGCCAAACCATAGGGAGTGATTAGGAAATGTATTGTCAATGGTGCGAGGGAGATGCGAGTAATGGGGAAGGCTCTGTGTATTGGGAGCTACCAGATGGATCAAGAGCCATTGAAATTATGCAGACACCTACCATTATATGTACAGACTGTAACATGATTTATCAGACAGAAGAACTAATAAAAGAAATTGAAGACCAATTGTATTTAGTAGATACAAAGAAAATTGTCAAAACTATCACCTATAAAGAGCTAATGGAAATACCGAGATTACTAAAGAGAAACTATTTTGATATTTCTTCTTAGATTTAAAGTTTAAATGGCACTCAGAAATGAGTGCTATTTTGTTTTTTCTGCGTCAATTTGTAAGTTAGAAAGGGACTTTATTCAAATCCAAAATATATTTTTATTTTAAATAAAAAAGGAGTTGTATCTTAACAACTTGTTATATCAAAACAAGGATTGTATTAGCAGTCAAGACATTTTACGACTCCTAAAAATTTTATTAGTAATATATCCAATAAAGCGTGTCTTAAATATGGTGATATTTATTCTGACAATTAATGCTTCTCATAGATATAATATTGATTTCCTTTTTAAAGGGGATTTCGAAGGTAAAAGAGAATATTATTAAATAGTTTGTGAAGTATTACACTGCGCGAAACGTTTCCTTATAAGTGCCAAAGCACGAAATAGGAGAATTGCTATTAAGCAATTACAACTGATTAATTGAAACTCGGAATGAAAGCCGTCATGTTGAGCTGAAACGAGTTATCTGATCCTCCTACATGCACATAATGATAGTAGTTAGAACGTGTATGAAGCTAGGTAAAGTCGGCTGAAATGAACCTAAGTTGCTTATCAAAGAATATGGTTTGTGATAGGTCGGGATGCTACAAAATATCTATGGTGAGAATGTCTAAATGGACTGACGAACTTGCGAATGTACGGGTCTAGAAATTAATACGCTCGAAAGGCGTATGCTGCGAACGCAGTGTCAAACACCGGAAAGTACGAGTAGTGTATAGGAACTTCGGGATATCTAACAAATGAGGATATAGGTTGGCAGGCTTAAAGTGAGCACCTACGGATATATGTAAAGCTAGGTTAATCGGAACGTTGTAAGTAAGAAACATCTACTATTAAACGACTACTATCGGGATGGTGTCTATAAGATAATATATTTATCGAAGTGACTTTACTCTTGCGAAAGTAGGGACACAGTACCGTTGAAGCGTGTAACGAACGTGGAGGGATAGTCTGTACTCACCTATGGATTGTTTCTCCTTCCTAAAGGTCATCAAATATGTCTTGCATACCGTAATATTCTGCATGTCGTAAAGTATGAGCGAAGTAAAAACAATGCTACAAGGGTTTAAGGCCCAAGTCTTCTCTTTGAAAACTAACATAACTAAATGAAACTCACAGGGTCGAGTAAGATGATGGGATTTTCCGCAGAATAAGATGGAACGCCTAATGCGGTGAAAATCGCACGTTGGGTGTGGAGCAGGGGAAAAGATGGAGATTGCATCAAAGTCTTACCTATTGCTATTAAAGAAACGGGCAGGTTAGTGGAAGAAGTCATGTGTTTAGAGCGTTAGTCTAGGAAGGATTAATGTTCTTTTTTGTGGAACAAATTGTACTAAACATTGGCAAATGCATATGATTTTTTAGGACATGAGGATAACGCAATACCTCTGTACGAAGAAGCCATTCGTATAGGTCTTAATGCTGAATATGAAGCATACGCCTTATTGCAATTAGGTAGTTCCTTAAGGAATGTAGGACCAGGGTGGCGTGTAGGCTTCCTTTTCGCCCCAAAAAATATAGCAAAGCATCTTGTAAAAGTTCACCAATATAACGTTTCCTGTGCCACTACGATCTCACAAAAGGCCACGTTTGAAGCGTTAACGAATGGTCAAGATGACGCCATTATGATGAAAGATATATACAAAGAGAGAATGGAATATGTCTATGATCGTTTAGTACAAATGGGGATTGAAACAGTGAAGCCAAATGGGGCCTTTTACTTCTTCCCTTCGATTGAAAAATTCGATCTATCATCCTTCGATTTTTCCGTTGGGCTATTAAAAGAGGCCCCGAGTGGCTGTTGTTCCTGGGGATGCCTTTCCTGAGTATGGAGAGGGATATGTCCGAATTTCTTATGCCTATTCTATGGATATTTTAAAAGAAGCATTGGATCGGTTGGAGAGATATGTTTCTGACCTGAATTGAAATCCAAACAGAAAGTCCCCTGTTTTTTCACATTGGGGACTTTTTGTTTATTCTTTTGAATCAGTACCGCCAAAAGCGATACAAAAACCATCCAAATCTTTTATAGCAAAGCCCTTCCAAGGACCAAACCTCTCTTTTGTGTTACTAGTCTTCTCTTTTCGGAAACATGAGTGCTAACTCTATAGATAAATCCTCTAATATCTGAACTGGGATAGTTTCTTCTCTGTTATAAACACCATGGAGTTCTAATGAATGATTCTTTAAAAGGTACACTTCAACCACCTGATTAGCAGGGTCGATTATCCAGTATTCTTTAACTCCTGCTCGCTGGTAAGCCAGTCTTTTATCTATTCTATCAATCTTTGCGGAAGAAGAAGAAATTATTTCAACAACAAAATCTGGGGCACCTAGAATTCTGCTTCGTTTAATTTTATTTGGGTCACAGACAATAATTAAATCCGGTATAACCCAATTTCTTATGTTTTCATCCGCCCATTTTTTTTGTGAGTCCTCAAATAAGTAGACATCTATCGGGGCAGCAAATGCTCGGCAAACCTTATCTCTAAGATAAGAGCCAATTTCAATCGATAATTGCATCGATATTTCTTGATGCTCTGGAAGTGGCGAAGGGGCCATACTAATGATTTTACCATCTAGCACCTCACACCGTTCTCCTTCATCCCATGACTTATATTCTGCGTAAGTGATTTCCCGTTGGTTCTTATCAGCTACTCCCATTTCCCCACTTCCCCCACTCACAATTTTTATACTCCTATTATACAACACAATCTATTCATTCTCATGTAAAGTCTTGATGTTTACCCGTTCCCCTTAGATTCAATTCTAAGGGGGACTTTTTATGTTTAATAAACTTGGTCCAATAATGCTTAATCTTCATCTAACTTTTTATAATACAATCACCGAGTTGGTGAAATTACTTAAAGTATAGGTTTAGGATTGAAACTTTAAAGGGAATATATCGTAATAGAATATATACAACAAAACAATTTCTACTTCAATAAAAGGGGAGTTATTCATCATGAGTAAGTTATTTTCTAAAATGTTGATGGAGCATGCCTCTCTCAAAGATAAACGTGAAAAACGTGATGTTTTAAAAGAGAAGAAATATCTAGCGGAACAAAAGAAAACACTCGATAAGAGTTAACTACTGATCTTAAAGAGGTGAAGAGATGTAAAATGTGATTGGTGTGAATCAATAGAGATTGAGGCTAGTGAAAATACGGTTCATTGGGAGCTTCCTGATCGTTCAAGAGCCATTACAATTACACAAACACCCTGCATAAAGTGTTCAGACTGTGAAATAATGTCCAAAAAGACCAAGTGATTCAGCTCATTGAAGAGCATATGCTTCTTATTAATTATACACAGCTTGCTGGGACACTAACCTATCAGCAACTAATGGATACTACAAGGTGGCTAAAAAGAAATTACTTTAATCAAGAAACATAAGGTCGTTCGAACAGTTTTATGGTTGGAGAAATTCGTTGTCTCTGTTATAATTTTAATTTATCTAATGATGATGGATTTGTAATAGGAGGCAACACGATTGACTAAGTCATTTTTTCACTTTTTAATGAAATATAGAGCGGCTAAACCAAATGATGAAGTGGCTGAATTTGCTAATGCTGCATATGAAGACCACAGCTTTCCAAAGCAATCATTTGACTATTACGAGCTGACGAATTACCTTGAACTTAACGGATTCTATTTAAAAAGTATGTCCACATTCGATATGGTGTGGGAATTATATAGGCAAAATGAGAAATAGTACTCAACTAATGGGTGCTATTTTTTTGACAAAAAATGAACCTGTCTTATTCGGTATGAATTTAGGAAAAGAGTAAGGTGGTTATTTCGAGTATAGGAAGCAAAGTATAGAGGATTTTTTCTATACTTTTTTTATTTGTTTTGAATTCAAAGGATTCTTCATTGGCGAATTATAGCTGAGTGCATATACTACATTAACAAAAAAGTCACGATGTCTAAAGGGAGTGAAGAACCTTGAAAAATAAGCCGCCCAAATTTAAGGTTGGGGACATCGTCGTTATTACGCATTTTGGAACAGTTTGTAAGATCTCTAGTGTCAGAGTGTTAGAGGGAGCTTATGTTTACGAGCTTAGCAGTCGCGAAGGTCTTTTTTTAGAGGATGCCTTAGAGAGCATTGTCGAATACGAGGAGATCCATCCGAAAAAAGAATTTTTACAAATTGAATATAAGTATTATTTTGGTGACCTTGTTCATGTAAGAGGGTATGAAAAGGATTTATTTAAGATCGTGGGGCTCCGAACAGAAATATGGAGGTACAAAAAGGATTCATGGGAAGATATCATTTATGAGCTTTCAAGGTTAACAGACGGTGAATGGTTAGAAGCTGGAGAAGACGAAATTGTACTAATTGCTGACCACGAGAATGCTCCGATATTTCTGCAAAAGCTAGAAATACACTATTTGAAATCAAAAGAAACTAAAATGATGGAGATGTTGCAATCTATGAATCAGCAGCGAAGAACAGAAAAGGAATTGCTTCGGTTAAAGAAAGAAAGAAAAGCTATCATTGATGGATTACTAGATGTTTATAACGATTATCAATCTCTCCATGAACTCTTTCAGGACGAAGAATATCATCATGTCATGGAGCTAGTCATGGAAAATATATTGAAGTATACATCCGGAAAAAGTGAAGACACATACTAAGACATAATGAGAAATTGAATAAAAATCCATAGAAAATAAGGGATTCCTCCAAATAAGATGACATTAAACATCCCATTTGTTACCTTTTCAATTACTTCGTCAAAAGTTGGATAATCTTCAATGATCGTAAGCTGATTTTGTCCATTGTTTATAGTATTCATTGATTGTTTACTTAATTTCCCCATTTTCTCATTACCCCCATTTGGCTTGTCCAAGTTCTTAGTAAATAGATATGAAAAGGATGACAAAATAGAACGATTTTCACCCTACTAGTCAAAAAAACTTTTTTAATCATAAAAGGTGGGAGGACAACATAAATCGAAATAAGGGGTGATAACATGAAAGAGATTGAAGTGATCATAGACACAGATGAACTTGCTGAATTTATTTATGAGCAGCTTTTGTTAAGAGGTTATGTCCCTAGTGGTGATGAGGTTGAGGAAGTAGCAGATGTTGTTTTTGATTATTTATTATCAAAGCAGGTTGTAGAAGAAGTTTGGGATGAAGAAGATATTGGGTAGCTAAACGACGGGGAAAACTCGTCGTTTTTATATTGTTTAGAGAACGGCCAATCCACCCAATTATTTTTTTTTAGAATATTTTCTATGCCTGGACTAATCGCGGCGCTTTTCGCTTTTTGTTCTGTGTTAAAATAAGTAAAAAGGGAAATGAAGGAAGTGAACAAATGAATAGGGCTGTAATCTTTGATTTAGATGGTACATTACACGACCGAGATCAGAGCTTGTATTTATTCTTACAATCTCAATATGACCGTTTATTTGCTAATTCGTCTACGTTTTCAATGGAGCAGTTCCTTCTTGATTTTATTATATTAGACAAAAATGGCCATGTTTGGAAGGATGTTGTTTATGAAAAATTAGTAACTAAGTATTCGATTTTTAAATATACCAGCGAAGAATTGCTCAATGATTACATCATGAATTTTCAGGCAACGTGCGTAGTATTCAATGGCACATTAGAGATGCTAAAGGAACTAAAAGAAGCGGGTTATAAAATGGGGATTATTACAAATGGAAGGCTGGGGTTTCAAAGAAGTATCTTTCATTCATTAAACCTAGGTCCTTATTTTGATGATGTCATCATTTCAGAGGAAGTTGGACTAAGAAAGCCTGATAAAGAAATTTTTGAACTCTCACTTCAGAACCTATCCGTTAGGGCTAACGATGCGATATATATTGGTGACCATCCTTTTCACGATATGTTGGCAGCAAAAAATGTAGGTTTACATACGATTTGGAAGGAAAATTCAAACTGGGGGGTTGCTAAGGCAGATGCTGTATACCAAGATATGAAAGAATTATCGTCTTTAGTTAGTCTTCTACTAGTACATAAAGATAAAAGCGACGACGTAATGGGATAATCCATCACCTTAATTAGTAAGATTCATATAAAGCTAGCTCATTAGATGACGAAAATAAATGCACGAATGATATACTTTAAATGGATTTTTTTTGAAGGGGGAATCAGTTTGAAAAAAATATTCATGTTTATTTTTCTAGTAATCATTCTTTCAGCCTGTTCTGAAAAGCCAAAACCAGAGGATCGGTTTGCTGAATATGTTGATTTATGGAATGAACAGCAATTTACAAGTATGCATGAAAAATTAGCAAGCAATTCTAAGACGATGTATCCAGAAAAGGCGTTTAGCGAACGATATCAGACGATCTATAATGCCATTGAGGCGACGAATGTTAAGATTAACTTTATAAAACCAAAAGAGGAAGTTGATGTGAAGGATAAAGAAGAAATCACATTTCCCTATTCTGTTTCGATGGACACGATTGCTGGGAAGATTGATTTTACCCATGAGGCAGTAGTAGTAAAGGAAGAAACAGAAGAAGGTGAAGACTGGTTCATAAAGTGGAACTCTAGCCATCTTTTCCCACAGTTGAAGGAGGGGCAAGAAATAAAGGTCTCTTCTACTGAACCTGTTCGAGGGCAGATTTTTGATCGTAATGGGTTAGGACTAGCGGAAAACGGTCAGGTAAATGAAGTAGGGATTGAACCTGGCAAGCTAGGAGAACAACGTCAAGGAACGATCGAACAGGTAGCTGGATTATTAGAAATCTCAACGGAAGAAATTGAAAAAAAGCTAAATGAAAGCTGGGTGAAGCCTGATCTATTTGTGCCAATTAAAAGGATTGACCCAAATAAACAAGATCTCATCCAACAATTAAGTTCTTTTACTGGTGTAACATTTAATACGAAAATTGATTCAAGATACTATCCTCTAGGTGAAAAAGCTGCTCACTTGATTGGATATATACAAACTATAAATGCAGATGAGCTTAAAGAGCTAGAAGGAAAAGGATATACTAAAATCTCAAAAATAGGTCGAGTTGGTCTAGAACAAGTTTTTGAAGAAAGGCTAAGAGGAGAAATTGGCTGGAAAATTCTCATCCCAAAAGGCGAAGTGATTGCTGAAAAAGCTCCAGTGAATGGAATAGATATTACTCTAACAATTGACGCAAATCTTCAACAAAATGTGTTTGAACAACTACTAGGTGATTCAGGAACTGCGGTTGCTATGCATCCGAGAACAGGTGAAACATTAGCACTCGTTAGCTCACCTTCCTATAACCCTAATGGTTTTATCTTTGGCATTTCGACAGCAGGCTGGAATAAGCTCAATGAAGACCCTCTTAAACCATTGATGGCAAGATTTAATAAGACCTTTTCGCCGGGATCCACGCTTAAGCCATTAACTGCAGCAATAGGATTACAAGCCGGTGTAACGAATCCTGACGAGAAAATGTTAATTGAGGGCTTGACTTGGACTAAGGGAGAGTCTTGGGGAGGAAAGTCCATTACTCGTGTGTCATCGACCCTTACAAAAGTCAATTTACACGATGCTCTGCTAACATCAGATAATATCTATTTTGCTCGGACAGCGCTTGCTATAGGAAAAGAGAAGCTTGAAGTAGGGTTGCAATCATTTGGTTTTGACGAAGCAATACCTTTTGAATTTCCTACGAGAAAATCAACCATTACAAATGATGGCTTTACTTCTGAAGGACTTTTAGCCGATTCAGGCTATGGTCAAGGGGAAATACAAATGAGTCCTATTCATATGGCAAGTGCCTATTCTGCATTTGTAAATGAGGGGAGTATGATGAAGCCACAATTGGAAAAGAAAGAAGGATCTATTCCTACATACTGGAAGAAAAGTGTAGTGAGCCCTGAGCACACGAATCTATTATTAAAGAGTCTAATTCAAATTGTTGAAAATCCTTTAGGTACTGCACATAAGCCTGTTGTGAAAGGAATAAGTATTGCAGGAAAAACAGGTACGGCAGAGCTTAAGGCATCAAAAGAAGTAGTGGCACAAGAGAATGGTTGGTTTATTGCGATGAACACACCAGATTCCGACCTATTAATCGCGGTGATGATTGAGAATGTAAAAGATCGTGGTGGTAGCCACTATGTCGTTCCAAAAGTAAAACAGTTATTTAGTGTGGAGTAGAAACTAAGGCTTAAAGAAACAAAAGAAGAATTAAGACACCATGTACTTTAACTCTTTCATTAATACTAAGCTCTTTAAGTCATTTTTATAGTTATTTGTCAGATTGTAAGAAGCCGGTATATAATAATCTGTTAAATGTTTGAATATTTCAGGTGTAGTATACCAATCCGTTTGGTCTTGAAATTCATGCTCATAATTGAACCAGGATTGTTTTAATGTAGGGCTGAAAATGAGGGGGGCTTTAATGCTACTCTTCATTTTAGGCTCTTTTTTTGTGAAAATGTCTGGCCAAAAATCTGCTCGAGAGCCTGTGTGGGGAGTATGAATGGCAAAAGAGGTGGCAGAAGGTAATATCTCGTTAAATAAAATGCCGTATAAGGTTTTGCCAATTGCTATCCGCTCATTCACATTTTCAAAAACCTTAACTGTAACACCTGCTAGATCTATTTTATCTGAGCTTCTTTTATGCGGGAATAATACATCTGTAAACCCAAATCGTTCTTGTGCTTTAAAAAGGATGGTGTTTAGTACCTCATTTTTATAGGTTGGGTGGTCAATTAAACGCTGAATATGGTGTTGCTCATTTACAATAAGGGCTACTGTTAGCAATGGTGAATTCTTTGCTTTCCAAAAATAGTCCCAAATAGGCTTCATGAAGGCGGACACTGATAAATGGGGCAACAAATAAAACAGATTTCTCCCACTTTGTTTGCTGTAGCGATATAGTAAGAGTTGGCTATAGGCATCATGAAAGATAGTTGCATTTGCTTTTTCGAGAAATTCAAAAAAAAGTGGAACCTTTTTTGTCGGCAGAAGTTCCCTAAGTATCGAACCTTTTAAATCCGTCATATTCCATCCACCATTCCTTGATACCATATGTGCTAGGAATGACCAATGAATTTCCTTGTTATTCATATAAAATTCAAGATAGGCCTTTGTTCTAGTGATATTATTTACATTTAAAGATTGGACCTCCTTTCTAATCCTATTTATTATTTCAACTTCTTTCTTTCCTATAAAGTTAATTTTTTCTGATATAGGCATCATCATCAATTTTGATAGCTCTGTTTCACTAATGATGGGTACAATTCTCTTACGGTCTTTCTTACAAAAGAAATTAATCATGTTTGCAAATCCTTTCATCGCCTAGGCCCTCCATTTATGCTTCATCTACTCCAAATTATGAATAACCATATTGTTTCGTGTGCTATAAACGTGTTTTTGGTTTAAATTTTGATTGAACTGCTTACTTATGAAAGGGTTAGCCAGGTTTTTCTAAAAATAGACAAAACTTTCAGTTTATTAAGTATAAGAAACGACAAACTATTTCGTTCTAATTTTGTATGATAGAGAAAAATATGTCCTGGGGTGAGCAGTGATGATCCATCCACCGACAATTCCATCTATAAGAAAAAAGGAAAAAATAAAAAAATGCTATGATATTACGCTCATGCAAACGCCTAAAATCAATCAAAAAAAAGGATACAAGCAAGTATTCAGGTTAAATGTGGATGCATATTGCCATGAAGAGGCTATTTACGAAGTATTTAGAAGATTTAATGTAAGGGATTTAATGCCTAAAAACTCGGAAGCGCGATACATACGAACATGGGATATTCTCTTTTTTGACGAAGGACTAGGTGGGAAAACATACTATCAGCTTCTTCCAGAGGGATGGACGGAGATAGGAAGATTTCAAATTCAGTAAATAAAAAAAAGAAAAAAGAATTTTTCTTTTTTCTTGTTTTTGTTAGATTATGTGTTTTTTCTGCCCTTTGCAGAATTCTCCTTACTATGTGCTTCATGTTCAGCAATTATGGCTTCTTGTGGTATATGGTTATTTTTTTTCGGTGAATGAATACGACTTCTATGCTTTTTACCCATGATAATCCCTCCTTGTTTTTCTTATTTTCCACCAATATTATTAAAAACATGATGGGAAATAATCCAAGAAAAAGGGATGTTTTCAGGAGTTGCAAGTATTAAATATATTAAATTTAGGCTCTTTTCTAAATAATTGCTTTTAGAAAGGAGTTTGTGAAAGCAACCCATTGATAATAAGATGATTTTAAACGTATACGCGAGACTCCTGCGGGAGCATCGGGACAGGTGAGACTCTCCACCCGCATCGCGGAAAGCGAGTACTCGTTACAATCAACCACTCCCCTTTTTGAATAAACAGCAACAAAGTTTACGAAAACAGCCTTATTTTTATTAAATACTTGTTGAATAATCACGGGAATTATGTATAATTAACTAAAATCGAAAATCGACGATGAAGAGAGTAGTGTCAATGCATATGTATAGCGAGTCAGGGATGGTGTAAGCCTGATCATACGTTGTTACGAAGCGCACTTCGGAGATGCATGCTTGAACTAAAGTAGAGCCTGCCGGTATAAGCCGTTATATAAGAAAAGTGGTTCTTAATTGAACAAACTGAGTGGTACCACGGGAATGCAACTCTCGTCTCTATATATTGAGACGGGGGTTTTTTGTTTTTTAGAGGAAGGAGAATATCTAAATGTATATGAATGAGACAGCTGTGATTTTATCGACCTATCTACCAATGAATAAAGAGGAAATCCAGGATTTACTGGAGCAACCTAGACAATCAAGTTTTGGAGATGTCTCTTTTCCATGCTTCACACTTTCGAAAAAATTTAAAAAATCTCCAAGTAGGATCGCATCAGAGCTCTCACAGGAAATCAAGAATCCATTTTTTAGTAAGGTAGAAGCAATTGGTGGGTATGTAAATCTATTCCTAGACCAGACCATTGTCTTCAAGCATGTTATGGAAGAAATGATGAAACAGAGGGAAAAGTATGGTTCACATGAGGTTGGAGAAGGTAAAAAAATAGTCATTGACATGTCATCACCAAATATCGCCAAGCCATTTTCCATGGGGCATCTTCGTTCAACAGTCATAGGTAACTCGATTGGATACTTGTATGAGAAATTAGGATATGAAGTAACAAGAATCAACTATCTAGGTGATTGGGGAACGCAATTTGGAAAGCTTATTGCAGCTTATCAGAAATGGGGAAATGATGATTTGATCCAAGCAAATCCCATCAAAGAGTTACTTGACCTATATGTGAAATTCCATGAAGTTGCTGAAAGTGACCATTCATTAAATGCTGAAGGTAGAAAATGGTTCAAACTTCTAGAGGATGGTAATGAAACAGCTCTACATCTTTGGAAGTGGTTTAAAGACCTGTCCTTAGTTGAATTTGAGCGCATTTATCAATTACTTGGAGTTCGATTTGACAGTGAACAAGGAGAATCGTTTTACAATGATAAAATGATTGAGGTCATTGAAGAGTTAAGAAACAAGCAGTTATTGATTGAATCAGAAGGAGCACAAATTGTTCCACTCAATGAAGAAGACCTTCCTCCTTGTTTAATTTTAAAAAGTGATGGGGCTACATTGTACGCAACTCGTGATTTAGCTTCGATATTCTACAGAAAGAATATGTATACTTTCGATAAAGCAGTTTATGTAGTGGGGCAGGAACAATCTCTTCATTTCAAACAAGTAAGAACAGTCCTTCAAAAAATGAATTACCAATGGTATGACCAGCTAGTGCACGTACCATTTGGATTTATTTTAAAAGATGGGAAGAAAATGTCGACGAGAAAAGGGAAAGTCGTTCTATTAGATCAAGTGCTACAAGAGGCCATTTCATTGGCAATGGAGAATATAGAGGCTAAAAATCCTAAAGCCCAAGATAAGGAAAAAATTGCGAAGGCAGTTGGAGTAGGTGCAATTATTTTTCATGATCTTAAACATAATCGGATTCATGATTTTGAGTTTTCAATTGATGAGATGCTAGCCTTTGAAGGGGAAACTGGGCCCTATTTACAGTATACCTATACGAGAATTCAATCATTGCTTCGTAAAGGGAATTTTGGTGATGGAATACCTTTAAACAATCATGACAAAGAAGCCTGGGAAATCATTAAAATCTTAGTTGGCTTTCCACAGATCATCAAGAAGGCGTGTTATGAACATGAACCCTCCATACTAGCTAGATTGTTACTAGATCTTGCAAAAGAATACAATTCCTATTACCACGCTATAAAAATTATAGATAATAGTGTAATGCAGCAGGCAAGACTTCAGCTTTCATTCATTGTTGGAGTCGTTCTTAAAGAAGGACTTAGATTATTAGGGATAGCTACACCCGATGAAATGTAATTCCTGACTTTGCTATTCATTTTCATGGTTTGAAACTAGTCTATAAGCTAAAGCTACAAATAAAAAGGTGAGATCAATGCCTGAATTACCAGAGATGGAAAATTATCGAAGACTGCTATCAAAACAAATTCTCCATAAAACAATTACAAAAGTAACCATCAATCGTCAAAAATCAATTAACGTCTCAGAAGATGTATTTAGTCAGAAGGTCATCGGTCAGTCGGTAATGGAGATTCAACGAAGAGGAAAACATTTACTCTTTCAATTGCAAAATGGATACAACTTACTTCTCCATTTAATGCTTGGGGGGATTATGTATGTTGGTTCGGTGGAGGATCAACCAAAACGTACAAAACAAATAATCTTTGATTTTAACGAGCGGGAGTTATTCTTTATTGGTCTGCGTCTTGGTTATCTCCATTTGTTAACACATGAAGAAGTAGAAGCTGAATTCCAGGATCTTGGACCAGAACCCTTTGATCCTACATTCACATTAGAAAAATTCAGTGAACTGATAGAAAAGAAAAAAGGAAGATTAAAGACAACCTTGTTAGATCAGCATTTTATTGCTGGAATTGGAAACTGTTATACAGATGAAATATGTTACCACGCAGAGTTCTTACCTACAAAAAAGTGTAATGAACTAACATCTCAAGATATTCAGAAACTCTTTTCGAGTATAAAGCTTGTGTTAAATAGAGCGCTTGAACTTGGTGGGTATATGGAAATGCCGCTTTACCAACAAGACCAGTTAACAGGTGGATATAATGAAAATTGTCTCGTCTATGACCGTGAAGGAGAGACTTGTACTAGATGTGGTCAAAGGATAATAAAAGAAATAATCTCTTCAAAAAAATGTTTTTATTGTGAAGGGTGCCAGCATTGATATACTGTTTGAAATAACTCGGGAAACCGAGTTTTTTCTATGAAAGAAGGAAAATTGGTCAACCTTTTCGAATACTTCATTATAGAAGGAATGAAGAGTTATGTTACATCCATTTGTTGAAGGGATTATTCTACAACTCTCACAAAGAGGGAATAAGCAAGAAGCTGAAAAAATGAGTTAATATATTGAAAATCAATTAAACTATCTTGGATTACGGGCACCTCAACTAAGAGAATTAACCAAGTTATATCTATCAGTCAAGTGCTGCCCAGGACAATCTGAACTCCCAATTTGCATATAGCAGCTTTTTTAAACGAAACAAAGCGGACTTCAAATTGTTGCATTGTATTTGGTGGACAATAAATTTAAAAAGCATGCAGAAGTAGAAGATATTGAACAAATTGAATATATGATTACAAAGAAATCATGGTGGGATACAGTGGATCACATCGCATCTAATCATGTTGGTGGCTATATGAAAAAGTTTCCAGAACAGATTCCGCTCTATATAGATAAATGGCTAAACACCGATAATATATGGCTGAACCGCTCTGCCATTTTGTTTCAATTAAAATATAAAAAACAAACCGATTTTGATCTTCTACAAGCCATCATCAAAAGATGTCTGTCTTGGTACAACTGAATTTTTTATCAATAAGGCTATTGGTTGTGCTCTTCGAGAGTATTCGAAAGTAAACAAGGATGGGTTTTTGTCTTTTGTTGATGCATACCATGAAAAGCTATCAAATTTAAGCATGAGGGAAGCATTAAAGTGGCTTCGGTCAAAAGATCTAGTTTAAGAGATTAGCGGAAAAGGAGAATTCATGATGCTAACGAAGGATTTACTTTACGATAGCCAGATATTAGAAGCTATCATCGATTATGCATATGAGTGGATAGTGGTGGTAGATCATAACGGATTTATCATTTACATTAATCGAAATTATTGTACCTTTTTACAGGTAGTCCGTGATGATGTTATTGGTTCTCACGTGACAGAGGTGATTGAAAACACCAGAATGCATATCGTTGTTACGACAGGGAAAGAGGAGATTGGAGAGCTTCAGTATATAAAGGGCAATTATATGGTAGCAAATCGAATCCCGATTTTCTCAGAAGAAAAAGTCATTGGGGCAATTGGAACCGTACTATTTCGTGATACAAAGGAATGGAAAACGATGAATAGCCATATTAAGGACGCTCTTTTCACGGAATTAGAGGAATCTTTACATTTGGAAAAAGAGTTAAGTGGAGTTAGGTATTCCTTAAACGACATTATTGGAACCACTGCTTCTACGAAAAACATTAAACAGCAAGTGAAAAAAGTTGCAGACGGTGACATTACGGTCCTAATTAGAGGGGAAAGCGGAACAGGAAAGGAACTCATAGCCCACAGTATTCACCTACTTAGCTCTAGAAGTAACAAACCATTTGTTAAAGTCAATTGTGGTGCCATTCCACAAGAGTTACTAGAGTCTGAATTATTCGGATATGAGGAAGGGGCGTTTACAGGGGCAAAAAGAGGTGGGAAGAAAGGGAAATTTCTAATTGCCAATGGTGGTACTATTTTTTTAGATGAGATAGGTGACTTGCCGTTACATATGCAAGTAAAGCTTTTACGGTCTCTTCAAGAACGTGAAATTGAACCGATTGGTAGTTTAAAGCCTATCCGAATCGACGTTCGAGTGATTACAGCAACGAATCGACCATTAGAGCTTATGATGATTGAAAAGAAATTCAGAGAGGATTTATTTTATCGGATTCATGTGATGCCCATTCATTTATCACCTCTTTGTGAAAGAATTGAAGACCTTACTTTATTAGTACCCCACTTCTTAAACAAACTTTCTAAGAAAATTGGAAAACGGGTGAACCATTTTAGTCCTGATGTTATGAATCTGTTTCTCTCTTATCAATGGCCAGGTAATATAAGAGAGCTTGAGAACGTCATTGAAGCAGCGATTCATTTAACAAAAGAAGAAATTATTACAGTTGATTCGTTGCCACCCTATTTGACAAGTGACCGAAGTCCCACTCCCAAAGGGCGAACATATAAGGAAGAATTGGAGGATGCGGATAAGAGGATTCTAACAAGAGCTTTAGCTGAAAATAATTATGATAAACTTCAGGCTGCAATCAGTCTAAAAATAAGCAAATCGAGCTTTTATGAAAAGATAAAAAAGTACGGATTAGGTTAAGTCCATAAACTCGGAAAACATTCCGAATTCGTGGATTTTTTTTGTAATATTGTCGTTTCAATTAAAGTCCTACTTGTTAATCGAGATGGACAAGACGTTGGGGGAAAAAAAGTTCATACTTTTCCGAAAGTCTGGACTTAAGAATGGACTATTTTTCTAAAAGATAGGAAATCTCAATATTCAAACATTGGCACGTTTCTTGCTTGTATATAATACGAGAGTTGAAAACAGGAGGTGCAAGTGTTTCGAGTATCATTGAAAGCGTTTACTATTAATGAAGGGGGAAAGAATCATGTTAAGTATGATCGGTTTAGTTGGTGGTTTGGTCTTATTAATTTTTTTAACGATGAGAGGAATGAATCTCCTTATTGCAGGTCCTCTGTGTGCCCTTGTTGTGGCATTATTTAGTGGGTTGCCATTGTTTCCACAGCTTGCTGAAGAGGGTGCAGCAAATTTTGTCGGGAATTATATGTCAGGTTTTTCAAGTTTTGTAACTGCTTGGTATCTAATGTTCTTGTTAGGGGCTATTTTCGGTAAGGTTATGGAGGATAGTGGAGCAGCAGATAGCGTTTCTGGGTGGATTGTTGGCAAACTCGGTATGAAATTTGCTGTTTTAGCTATTGTAATGGCATGTGCCATTTTAACCTATGGAGGAGTAAGCTTATTCGTTGTCGCATTCTCTGTTTACCCGATGGCATTAAGTTTATTCAAACAAGCCAATTTACCACGTCGATTTATTCCAGCTGCATTGGCTTTTGGATCCGTTACATTTACGATGACTTCTGCAGGTTCACCTGAAATACAAAACTGGATTCCAATTCCATTTTTAGGCACAACACCATATGCTGGCTCGGAAGTGAGTTTAATTGTTGCAGTCTTTATGGCGGTGTTTGGTTATTGGTGGTTGAAGAGAATGATTACAAAGGCTGTAAACAAAGGGGAAGTATTCGAAGCACGTAAAAACGATCCTGTTATGAAGGAAAGGAAGTTACCGAATCCAATCATGGCATTGATACCTTTAGTCGTTGTTTTAATCATCTCTTTTGTATTCCATGACAGCTTAAAACAATCAGCGCTAATCGTTGCGTTGTTAAGTGGAGTTGTTGCAACCTACTTATTAAACAGAACCTATTTTAAAAACTTTTGGGAAGCGGTTTCAGAAGGAACAATGGGTGCACTAATCGCGATTGGTAATACAGCTGCAGTTGTTGGATTTGGAGGAGTAGCAAAAGCAGTACCAGCCTTTCAGGTTGCGGTTGATACGATGACTAGTATTCCAGGTAGCCCGCTAATTGGAGGAGCAATTGCGGTAAGTGTGATTGCTGGTATGACTGGCTCAGCTTCAGGAGGGCAAGCGATCGCCTTACCTATACTTGCACCACATTATCTGGATATGGGTGTTAATCCCGAAGCGTTACACCGTGTTGTATCAATCTCTTCAGGAGCATTAGATTCATTACCACATAATGGCTATGTTGTAACGACGATACGAGCAATATGTGGTGAAACACACCAAGCGGCCTATGGTGCTGTCGGTATCGTTACCGTAATTGTTCCTGCACTTGGAACGATACTAGCCATCGTTTTATTTTCACTGGGCTTAGGCATATAACACACGGAGAGGAGAAGAGCGAATGGTCGATTCAAGAGTTGTATTTGTCACAGGTGCTGCTAGTGGAATTGGATATGAATTAGCTAAAGCATTTGCGATTTCTGGAGCAAAAATTGTCCTAACAGATCTACAAGAAGAAAAAGTAATGAATGTATCTGAGGAACTAAATCGCAATGGGCACGAAACAATCGGAATCAAATGTGATGTGACCAATGAGGGAGAAATGATTGCAGCTATTCATCAAACGATTGACCATTTCGGTACCTTGGATATTTGTATCAATAATGCTGGACTTCAATACGTGTCAGCAATCGAGGATTTTCCAGTTGAAAAATTCGAATTATTGACTAGGGTCATGCTAATCGCTCCTTTTATTGCAATTAAACATGTGTTCCCGGTTATGAAGAAACAAGGATTTGGAAGAATTATTAATATGGCATCGATAAATGGGCTAGTCGGGTTTGCAGGAAAGTCTGCTTATAATTCTGCTAAGCATGGGGTCATTGGGCTAACAAAGGTTGCCGCATTAGAAGGGGCTGAGCATGGTATAACGGTGAATGCCATTTGCCCTGGTTATGTAGATACTCCTTTGGTTCGAAACCAGCTTGAGGATTTGGCCAAAACACGGAATGTTCCACTTGAAAACGTATTAGAAGAAGTTATTTATCCTTTAGTGCCACAAAAGAGGTTATTATCTGTTGAAGAGATTGCCCATTACGCCTTATTCCTTGCTAGTGATCTGGCAAAAGGAATCACTGGTCAAGCGGCAGTTATAGACGGTGGATATACGGCACAGTAAATGGATTAAGAAGGAAACAGGCTGACCGAAAAGTACTCGGTCAGCCTGTTTCAGTTATTGCAAGATTCAATACAATACAACATAAAAGGGATAAAAGGAGTATCCTTTTTCACTTTAATCAATCTTCATGATATGATGAAGCTATGAGGCAGTGCCTTCTTTTGAAGCAAGTAAGAGCTCTTCTAAAGGAGAATCTTCTCGTGTCAAAATCAATGATCCATTTCGAACAAGCCCCTTAAACTGATCAATAGGGAATGCTCCTCTAGATTTTGATTGACCCATTTCAATTTTAACGGTCTTGTCATTAAAATCAGCAATACGTAACGTTTGTGCTTTGCTAAAATTAGGGATAAACTTTTCAGTAATAGAGAAGATCATATTTTCCTGTAGTTCCAATATTCTCACCCTTTGTTAAGATTTACTATTATCATTTCCGTATTTAAACGTATACATACATCAAACTTGGAGGATGAACAATGGAACCCATAATTAAAGACAGCGTGCAAAAATCTTTAGACTTGTTTAAAGACAAGCCGGTTTACTTGCATTTAGAAACCACAAATGGAGCATATGCAAGCCATTTACATGAGAAAATGGTGGTAGGAGCCTATATTCGAAATGGGAAAATCGTATATGAGCAAGGTAAAATTAGTGGTGACGGTCCATATCGAATCGGTTTAAAGATGGAAATGGGCTGGATTTATGCAGAAGGTCTCACCGACTGGGAGACCGACGATAAAGGAAGACTTCTAATAGCAGGACATGATGCTGACGGTAAGCTTGCAGTTGCATTTCAGGTAAGTCAAACACCATTTGAGTAAGGAGCGAATCATATGAAAGAACACATTTTGGTTGTATTACCTCATCCTGATGATGAAGCATTTGGGGCTTCTGGAACCATTACACTATATACGAAAAGAGGAGTTCCTGTTACATATGCCTGTGCAACTTTGGGTGAAATGGGAAGAAATATGGGTGTTCCTCCATTTGCGAACCGCGAACGATTGCCCCATATTAGAAAAAAAGAGCTAGAAGAAGCTTGTGAGGCAATGGGGGTGCAGGATTTAAGACTACTTGGCTTTCGAGATAAGACACTAGAGTTTGAAGATCCAGAACTAGTTGCAGATAGTATTTCTGTTTTACTGAAGGAATTACAGCCTACTCTTGTTATCACCCATTATCCTGGATATGCTGTACATCCAGATCATGATGCATGTGGGGCAGCAACAATATTGGCAGTATCTCGTCTTCCAAAGAACGAGCGTCCGACATTACATACGATGGCATTTTCGAAGAACTGTCGTGAAGTACTAGGTGAACCAGATATAGAGATCAATATTGAGGAAGTATCAGATCAAAAAATAGCTGCTCTAAAAGCGCATAAAAGCCAGACTTCACAAATGATGGTTGGAATAGAGCAGAAATTAAAAGATGGAGATTCTGACATTTCCAAGTGGTTATCTAAAGAAGTATTTTGGACATATCATTTCAAGGAATAACGAGGAGCACGTAAAATGACAACATCCTTTGACTTGCTCTTAAAATCCTTTCAACAGCTTTGGAATAATAGGAGCATTGAGATGAATATAGATTCTCTTTCCATCATTCAGAAGACCATCATAATGGATCTTAAAGATGAACTTTCCCACCCGCGTGCACGTTCAACACCACAAAAAAAGTTTGATTTAGCTGTCAAACGAATTCTTACTTCTTCTATTTCAGGTGAGGATCAGCAACAAATAATTAGGCTATACGAAGAAGAACTAGCTAGACTTAACCCGAAGTAAAGGAAGAAGAAAAATCTGCTTTTGAAGCAGATTTTTTTGAGAGAAAAAAAATTTAAAATTCCCTTCGAATTTTCTTGTAAAACTACATAAATAAAGGTTACCTTTATAATAAGGATTCTTAGTTTACTAGGAAAAGAGAGCGGGAATATAATGAAAAAATTCATAGTAGTACTTCTATTTATAATTATTGCGTTTTTCTTACTTCCTAAAAGCATACCCATTCTTTTAGGACTCTTAACTGCATTCCTTTTTGAGCCGTTTATTTTGTCCTTACAAAAAAGGTGGAAGCTAAAAAGGGTCTATTCTGTCATCATTGTCTTTATTCTATTTTTATCGATGACAGGGTTTATAAGCTACATCTTATTAGCAAAGCTAGTTGAACAACTTCTTTACTTCTCGTCTAATCTCCCATTCTTATTAGCAAAAATAAACACTCTCGTCGGAATGTATATGAATCAATGGGAGGTATTCTCTGCTAAAGTTCCTAAAGAAGTCATAGATGCTATAGAAAATAGCTTTGCTTCCCTAGAGACTTCAATATTGACTGGAGCATCAAACTTAACTCAATCTACGCTCCTACTCATAACAACCATACCGCAAACACTGCTTGAAATATTAGTTTATTTTATCGCCTTATTTCTTTTTAGCATTGACTTGCCAAGGTTGAAGAATAAAATTCTAGGCTACTTTTCAGAAAAAACAAGAGATAAATTGTTGTTTATGACTACCCAGCTAAACCGAGCAGGAATTGGGTTTGTAAAAGCACAGCTATTATTTAGTGTTTTAACCTTTATCCTAAGCTATGTTGGATTGTTAATCATTCAAGCTGACTATCCGATTCTTTTATCAATTGTTATCGTGTTAGTAGACATCTTACCCGTATTGGGAACAGGTTCGGTTCTAGTACCTTACGCGGTTTATTGTTTTTTATCGAACCAGCAAGAAACGGGTGTTGGATTAATTATTTTATTCCTCGTGATTACTGTAGTAAGAAGAGTGATCGAACCAAAGGTATACTCTTCAAGTATGGGGATCAGTCCACTTGCTTCTCTTATTAGTATGTATTTAGGATTCCAGATACTAGGGTTTATCGGCTTGATTGTTGGACCGAGCATCGTAATCTTATTTGACACATTGCGGAAGTCAGGATTAATTAAATACCAATTTAAATTGTAAAAGCGCCTTAGGGCGTTTTTTTTTGATTTATTTAAAGTAACCCGAATGATAACTTTGTCATCTTTTGATAACATTCGTCATAATCAAAAAGCTAAAGAACGCTGTGAGGAGTACTACACTCATACACCACAATTTATATAGTTTGATCTATCTGTTGTGGCTGAGTAAAAATTATAATGGTAAATTATGTATTATTTCTTATGAAAGGTAAATTTCGGCTCATATATTAGAATTTTGGCTTATAAAAATGAAAATCTGACCGTATTTCCAGAATTCGGCTTATATTTCGAAAGTATCCGCTTATATATGAATTTGGACAGACGCAAACCTCCAATATACTATCTAGAGCTGCATCAATTAGCTGAAATCTACATTCCACTGCGCGGAAAATAGGCAGGAAATCAAAATAGTTATGCGTATATAGTAGACTTGTCATCTAAACGAGATTTTTTGCAGGAGGCCCCTGCAATTAATTTTGTTTTGTTTTTTAGAAAATCGGAAATATGTCGCGTCATTCAAATTTTGAGTAGACTAAGTGCCCAGTCGCACTTGTTATCAACTAACAAAAAGAAGAAAAAGTGAGGTTCTTTTCCTTGCTCAGTTTTCTTTTTAAATCATTCCTTAATACTGATTAATTGGCATAATGGTTTTCGTCTCGTCTTGGCTTGGTCTTCGTGCCGAGGCCATTCCTCCCAGAATAAGCTACTTAAACCCACACCTTAAATAAAGAGCAACACTCAAATTCACCAGAGACTAATTTTATATTCTGAAAATTTAAGATTGAATTTTATATAACAACATTATATAATAACGTTAAATATACGTTATAAACAGGAGGCGTTAAAATGTCCGACCTTCTTACCTTTCAATCTTTAACTGAAGAAGAAAAGCAACTGCATTTTATAACACGCATCGAAACAGGGGAAAAAATTGAAGCGGATGACTGGATGCCAATTGAATATCGTTCGGCTCTCATTAAGTTAATCTCCATGCACGCAATTAGTGAAATTATGGGGGCACTACCTGAAAAAGAGTGGGTACCTAAGGCACCTACGCTCCGAAGAAAACTTGGTATCATGGCAAAAGTACAAGATGAGATGGGGCATGGCCAGCTACTATTAAGAGTTACTGAAGATTTAATGAAGCCTGTAGGAAAATCTAGAGACGAAATCATGCAGGATCTATTTTCAGGAGATTTGAAGTTTCATAATGTATTTCATATGGAAGCGCCTACATGGGGAGATGCTGGTCTAATTGGATGGCTTGTTGATGGTGCGGCGATCATTTCACAAACAAATATGCTAGATGCATCCTATGGTCCATATGCTAGAGCCTTAAAAAGGATTTGTGCGGAAGAAGTATTTCATGCTCAACATGGTGAATCCATTATCATTGCATTAGCTGAAGGTAGCATCGAACAGAGGTCAATGATTCAAGACGCTGTGGATCGTTGGTGGGAAGCACTTCTTATGTTTTTTGGTCCGAGTGATGCGACAACAACAGGTACATCAAAACAGGATATAACCATTAAATATAGAATTCGAACAAAAACAAATGAACAACTAAGGCAGGACTTTTTCACAAAATATGTACCTCGAATTCTATCGCTTGGACTAACGATACCAGATTCTACGATGAAGTTTGATTCAGAACTTCAACAATGGAATTATCAACAACCGAACTGGAATACTTTTAAAGAGATTATCCGCAATAACGGTCCGAAATCCAAAGAACGCTTAAGACTAAGAGAGATTTCCCATACGAATAATGCGTGGGTGAGGGAAGCCTTAAGTACTTAATTAGGTTAGCAGGTTAAGATAACAAGGGGGGGGAGACCGTGATAGACAAGGGGAAAAGCTTTTATCATGAATATGAAGTTTTTAGCAAAAGAACAGATACAGCCCCCATGCAATATCAATTCAGTATACTTGCACCAAACGCAGAAATTGCATTAGTAATGGCACAGGAAAATTTTATGAGAAGAGAACCAGCAGCCGATATATGGGTGGTTAAGCGGTCCGATATTCGAAAGATGACACAAGAGGAAAAGCTTTCACTGAACCGCTTGGATAATAAAGATTATCGGAATACAAAGGGGTATGGTTATTTAAAGAAAAAATGGCGCCACTACGAACAAGAGATGCTAGATGAGAAAGAAATCCTTTCATGGGGAGGGAAACAGACAAATCATGAATCATGATATAGAAAGAAGTATTTCAAATCCAGTATATAAAGAGGCATTAACCCAATTGCTATTTCAGCTTGCGGATGATGATTTTATTGTCGCATTTCGTGGTTCTGAGTGGTTAGGACTTGCTCCGCATATTGAGGAAGATCTTGCATTCTCATCTATTAGCCAGGATACAATGGGCCACGCTGCCATGTTCTATCTGCTTTTAGAACAGCTTGGTAGGGGTGACGTTGACGCGCTTGCCCATTCAAGGAAATCTAATGAACGACGAAACGCAATACTTTTAGAAGAAGTCAATGGACCTGGAACATATCTTATTGAACCAGAATATGACTGGGCTTTTGCAGTAGTTAGACATTATTTTTATACAGTTGCGAAAAAAGTACGAATTGAGTCACTAAAGACTTCTAGTTATTCGCCGCTAGCAGAAGCTGCGGTCAAAATTAATATGGAGCTTTACTATCATTTGCTACATTGGAAGACGTGGTTTGAGCAACTCATCAAAGCAGGTGGAGAAGCTAGAGTGCGTATGGAAAAGGCCATTGAAAAGGCCACCAATCAATTAGAGGATCTGTTCCTGTTAGGAAGCTCCGGTTCTGAAATGGTCAACTTGGGACTGATTGAAGAAGAAGATACACTAAAGAAAAGGTGGGTTCTTTTTTTAACACCCATCTTTACTAGTCTTCAATTAGAAATCCCAACTAACATGAGTATGTCAAAGGGGAACGGAAGAATTGGAGAGCACACAGCAGATTTAGATCAAGCCTTGGAAACATTAGGTGAGGTTTATCATTCGGATCCTACAGCTACCTGGTAGATTGTCATACTTCCTGTAAAAAGGTAATAAACTGTAAGGATGAATTCAATGTTCCTTATTAGAGGGTGGAAAATATTGAACAATGAAAGCAGCAGTAGAAATGTTGTCGAACTACAAATTTTAAAGGCACTATCTACCGTAAAAGATCCTGAAATTGATTCAATCAATATTATTGATTTAGGAATGGTAGAAGATTTACAGATTACTAGTAACGAGATTGTTATTCGTCTTTTACCAACTTTCATGGGTTGTCCTGCTCTAGAAATTATTAAGAAAAATGTAGAAAAGGCACTTAACGAAGTGATGAAGAATTTTACGATTAAAGTTGAATTTATCTTTCATCCACCTTGGACATCAGACCGAATTTCAACACTCGGTCGAGAGCAGTTAAAGGAATTTGGAATTGCACCACCACCGAAGCAGTTCGGACCAAATGGGCAATGGCATGTAGATTGTCCTTATTGCTCATCGACCTATACAACACTTGAAAACCTATTTGGACCCACGGCATGCCGCAGTATTTTATACTGCAAAAGCTGTAAAAATCCATTTGAAGCAATGAAGCCAATTTCAACATTAATGTAGTGTTACAAGCAAAAGTAAGAAGAATTCTTTTTACTAGCTTAATAAAATATAAGGGAGACAATAAAAGTGGTAAAATTAATCGCTCTTTACAAGCATCCAGAGGAAAAGGCAAGTTTTGACGAACATTACTTTGGTACACATGCTCCAATCACATCTAAAATACCTGGATTACAGAAAATGGTCGTAACAAAGGTTGTAGGTTCTCCAATGGGCGGAGAAGGGAAATACTACTTAATGTGTGAAATGTTTTATGAGAGTCACGACGCTCTAAAAGCTGCGATGAGAAGTGATGAGGGCAAAGCATCCGGAAAAGATCTAATGTCATTTGCTGGTGAATTAGTAACATTATTAATTGGTGAAGAAGTGAATGAATAAACCATATGATCTGATTCTAACAGAGTCGGTAGATGGAATTGGTTTTATCACATTAAACCGTCCGAAAGTATTGAATGCAATTAATCGACAAATGGTATCGGAAATAGTCACTGCTGCTGAAGCGTTTGATAAGGACTCTACCATACGTGTCATCGTACTCTCTGGTAATGGTCGTGCATTTGCAGCAGGAGCAGATATTGACGAAATGAAGGATATCAGTTCGATAGAATTAGAACTCCTAAATCAATTCGTTGATTGGGATCGACTTGCTATCATTAAAAAGCCCATCATTGGAGCCATTCACGGTTTTGTTCTTGGTGGTGGACTTGAGCTTGCCCTTTGCTGTGATATTCTGTTTGCCGGAGAGAAAACGGAATTCGGATTTCCAGAAGTAGGCTTGGGTGTGATGCCAGGTGCTGGTGGTACTCAAAGACTGACTAAACTTATGGGAAAAATGAAAGCGCTTGAGTGGTTGTTAACTGGGGATCGAATGTCAGCACATGAGGCACTTCAGTATGGTGTAATTAATAGAGTTGTAGCAAATGAATTACTTATGGAAGAAACGGTTAAGTTTGCTAGAAAGCTAGCAGAACGGCCAAGTCTATCACTACGATTAATTAAAGAATCCGTCTTAAAGGCAGTTGATTCTCCTCTAAATGAAGGAATGCAATTAGAGCGGAAAAATTTCTACTTGCTATTTTCTTCGGAAGATCAAAAAGAGGGCATGAAAGCCTTTGTTGAAAAACGAAAGCCAAACTTTAAAGGGAAGTAGGGCTAAATGCATGTATGAAACAATTCGTTATCACATACAAAATGGTGTCGCATGGCTAACGCTCAATCGACCTGAAAAGTTAAATGCCTTTATCGAACAAATGAACAAGGAAATACAGCAGGCTTTGAAATCTGCAGATACTGATAAAGAAGTAAGATGCATTGTCATCACTGGAGAAGGTCGTGCCTTTTGCTCTGGCCAAGATTTAGAAGGTGTCACTACAGACATGGATCATGGGGATGTACTCCGAACAAGATACGCTCCAATGATGAAGCAACTAGCTAGTACAGAAAAACCTGTAGTTGCAGCCATAAATGGGGTAGCAGCAGGAGCTGGTTTAAGCTTAGCCCTTGCATGTGACTTCCGATTAGCCTCTGAAAAGGCAAGTATGATTCAAGCATTTATACACGTAGGGTTAATCCCGGATTCAGGTAATCTATACTATTTACCTAGATTAATAGGACATGCAAAAGCTCTTGAACTTGCCATTCTAGGTGAAAAAATCTCGTCTGCTGAAGCAAAGGAATTTGGATTAGTAACAAAAGTGATACCTCTTGAGTCATGGAACGAGGAAGTCACAGCCTTTTCAGAGCGACTAGCCAATATGCCAACGAAAGCCATTGGTCTCATTAAACGTTCCCTACATACAAGCTGGAATTCTACGTTTGATGAGTATTTAGAAAAAGAAGCACAAGGACAACGAATTGCTGGTCTTTCAATCGATCATAAAGAAGGCGTCACTGCTTTTATCGAAAAACGAAAACCAACCTTTATCGGCAAATAGGATGAAATAGGAGATGAATGATTATGTCAACAGTTAAAGAGCAAACCTTTGGTACTCTTGAAATGAAACGTGAGGTTTACCAACTTATTATTAATGGCCAGCGTGCAGAAAGCACAACGGGTGAAACGTTTACTACATTCAATCCAGCAACAGGTGAACCATTAGCCAAAGTGGCAAAAGCATCAAAGGAAGATGCAGAAAATGCTGTTCTCGCTGCGAGAAACGCATTTGATTTTGGAAAATGGCGTCACTTCCCTGTTAATAAGCGTTCTAGAGTCCTAAATAAGATTGCTTCTATTATGAGATCTCGTTTTAATGAGCTTGTTGAATTAGAGGTGTTGGATAGTGGGAAAGCGTTAACTGCCGCACAAGGTCAAGTCATGCAAGCTATTGAGGATTTTGAATTTTACGCGGGTGCCATCGTTGGACATCGTGGAGCTGTAAATAACGTTCCTGGTGCTTTCCAAAACTATACAGAAAAAGAACCAGTTGGTGTTTGTGCTCAAATTATTCCTTGGAATTATCCGTTAATGATGGCTGCTTGGAAAATTGCACCCGCCATTGCAGTTGGTTGTTCTGTTGTTTTAAAACCAGCTACATTGACGCCGCTTACGGCCATTGTCTTAGGTGAGATTTGTATTGAAGCTGGAGTACCTGAAGGAGTCGTTAACATACTTCCAGGTGAGGGCTCGGAAATAGGGAACTATTTGGTCGAACATCCAAGAGTTGATAAGGTTGCCTTTACTGGATCGACTCCAATTGGTAAAAGCATTATGGAGAGAGCATCTAAAACGTTAAAGCGCGTAACATTGGAGCTTGGCGGTAAATCACCTAATCTAGTTTTCCAGGATGCAGATGTTGATGCTGCCGTTGATGGATCTTTGTTTGGAATTTTTTATAATACAGGACAATCTTGTGAAGCGAGATCTCGTTTGTATGTTCAAGAGGATATTTATGAAGAGTTCTTAGAGAAATTTGTTGAAAAAACAAAGAAGTTGAAACTAGCTAATCCACTTGAAAAAGAAACACATGTAGGAGCTATTATTAGCCGCGAGCAGCTTGAAATCATTGATGGTTATGTAAAATCAGCAATTGAAGAAGGAGCTACGATTGTTACAGGCGGTAAAGAGCTAAAGCTTGAAGGTTTAGAAAATGGTCATTGGTATGAGCCAACCATCATTACGAATGTAAACCATGATATGAAGGTTGTTCGTGAGGAAATCTTTGGTCCAGTCGTTGTTGTGATGAAGTTCAAGGACGAAAAGGAAGCGATCAAACTTGCCAATGACTCTGAGTTTGGTTTAGGCTCTGCTATATGGACAAAAGATCACGGAAGAGCAACGCGTGTAGCTAATCAAATCCAAGCAGGTATTGTGATGGTAAACTGCCCGTTCTCAGCTTTCCCAGGAACACCATTTGGTGGTTACAAGCAGTCAGGCTTTGGTCGTGAACTTTGTATCGAGACGCTCGACCTTTACACTGAAACGAAGAGTATTATTTCTTACTATGGTAGCAGACCATTGAACCCGTTTGGTATTTAAGGGTCAACCCAAAATATAACTACAAAAACGAGCACTTACTCAGTGCTCGTTTCATTTCTTAAAAGTAAAAAGGAGGATTCTCTTGATTAATCATATTACGGTTATTGGGTCTGGGGTTATGGGTAGAGGAATTGCCTATGTTTCTGCAGTTGGAGGGTTTCAAACTACATTAGTCGATGTATTAGATGAACAGCTCCAACAAGCGAAAAGTGAAATTGAGTCGATTTTCTTAAAAGGTGTAGAAAGAGGAAAATTATCTAAGGAAGCCAAAGTAAAGGCACTAGAAAACTTAACTTATACAACAAACCTAGTTGAGGCAGCTAAAATTTCAGATTTAGTCATAGAAGCCGTTCCGGAGAAGGCCGAAATCAAAAAAAGTGTCTTCGAAATTATAGACGTTCATGCACCAGGACATTGTTACTTTGCAACAAATACATCAACAATGAGTCCAACTGAGATTGCCTCATTTACGAAGCGTCCTGAAATGGTCATTGCCATGCACTTTTTTAATCCGGTACATAAAATGCCTCTTATTGAAATTAGTAAAGGCTTAGAAACAAGTGATGAAACGATTGATGCGATTAAACATGTTGCATGTCTTATGGGTAAGGAAACAGTGACAATAAATGAATTTCCAGGGTTTGTGACAAGTAGAATTAGTGCTCTAGTTGGGAATGAAGCGTTCTATATGCTACAAGAGGGTTTAGGTACACCAGAGGAAATTGATAAAGCGATTAAGCTTGGCCTCAACTATCCAATGGGACCGTTCGAATTAGGCGATTTAGTTGGGCTAGATACGAGGTTAAATAATTTAAAGTACCTACACGAAAAGCTTGGTGAAAAGTATCGTCCTGCTCCACTTTTAGAACAATATGTGAAGGCAGGAAGATTAGGTAGAAAAACAGGTAAGGGTGTATACAACTACACGAATGAAGGGGGAGACAAGCAATGAGAGAAGTAGTGATCATTGATGCTGTTCGAACCCCGATCGGCAGGTATAAGGGTGCTTTAAAAGCAGTGCGGCCAGACGACTTAGGTGCGATTGTCATTCGAGCTCTCGTAGAACGTAATCAGAATTTACCTACTGGCGAAATCGAGGAGGTTGTCTTCGGTAATGCCAATGGGGCTGGTGAGGATAACCGAAATGTGGCTAGAATGTCCGGGTTACTTGCAGGTTTACCCGTTGAAGTAGCAGGCACTACTATTAACCGACTTTGTGGATCAGGCCTTGATGCCATTAATTATGCTGCTCGTGCTATTATGGCAGGAGAAGGTGATATTTACATAGCTGGCGGAACTGAAAGTATGACACGGGCTCCTTTTGTGATGGGTAAACCAGATAGTGATTTTCCACGAGGAAACATGGAACTGGTCGATACAACCATTGGCTGGAGATTTGTAAATGATAGATTAGAAGAACAATATGGCATTGATTCTATGCCTGAAACAGCGGAAAATGTAGCGAAAAGCTATGAAATTTCGAGAGAGGCTCAGGATCAGTTTGCTTTTGATAGTCAGCAAAAAGCAAAAAAGGCGATGGAATCAAATAAATTTGAGAAAGAAATTGTCCCTGTAACAATCAAGGATAAACGCGGAAATGTAATGGTCATAGATCAGGACGAGCATCCGCGACCAAGCACGACACTCGAGCAGCTTGCTAAATTAAAACCTTTATTTTCAAATGGTACGGTATCAGCTGGAAATGCATCAGGTGTTAATGATGGGGCCTCAGCGTTACTTCTTATGAGTGCTGAGAAAGCTAGAGAGTTAGACATTAAGCCATTAGCTAGATATGTAGTTTCTGCTACAACAGGTTTAGAACCAAGAGTGATGGGGCTAGGTCCAATCTACGCGACAAGAAAAGCACTTAAGCGGGCAAAACTATCTATTCAAGAGATTGATTTGGTAGAATTAAATGAAGCCTTTGCTTCCCAATCACTAGCATGTATAAAAGAGTTAGAATTAGACAAGGAGATTGTCAATGTAAATGGAGGAGCCATTGCATTTGGACATCCTCTAGGAGCGAGTGGAGCAAGAATCATGACAACGCTTCTGTATGAAATGAAACGTAGAAAAGTCCGCTATGGTCTTGCTACAATGTGTATAGGTGTAGGACAAGGGATCGCTACAATCATAGAGAACATCGATTATACAAAAGAAGGAAGGTATCAAGATGAATATTAAATTTGTACAAAATGGTCACATAGCTCTTGTTACAATCGACCGACCAGAGGCTTTAAACTGTTTTAATTACGAAACGTTACAGGAATTAGGCCAACTTATAGAAACGATTGCTACGAATAAAGAGATTCGTAGTGTTATATTCACTGGGGCAGGTGACAAATCATTTAGTGCAGGTGCTGACTTAAAAGAAAGAAAACACTTAACTCAAGCTGAAGTCAAAAGAAATGTAAAAAAAATAAGAGAAGTCTTTGATATGGTCGCACATCTTCCTCAACCAACTATTGCTGCTGTCAATGGGTATGCCTTTGGTGGAGGCTTTGAACTAATGCTTGCATGTGATTTCCGGATCGCTGTTGAAGATATCGTCATGGGCTTAACCGAAGTAAGCTGGGGTATAATTCCAGGTGCAGGTGGAACTCAACGCTTACCACGCCTAATCGGAGAAACAAGAGCGAAAGAATTGATATTAACTGCAAGAAAGATTTCATCACAGCAAGCACTTGAGTACGGAATTGTTAGCTACGTTGTTCCAAGAGACAAATTGATGGACAAATGTATAGAACTAGCGGAAGAAATGCTACAAAATGCACCAATTGCTCTTGAACAAGCAAAATTTGCAATAACCACAGGGTTAAATACCGATCTTCAATCAGGGCTACTAATAGAAGCGAAAGCGTATGAAGTAACCATTCCAACTAAAGATCGAGTAGAAGCACTTATTGCCTTTAGTGAAAAGAGAAAGCCTCACTTTCTAGGAGAGTAATCGTCCATAGGGTTCCCTATGGACGATTTATCACTTTCTTACTAACCATTAGCTTGTTAAATATAGTAGGATGAGGTATTCTGTTTTTTGACTAATATTACATCACCAATTATTTCTAAGACATAAAAATACCGTTATATGAGAAGGGTATAGAACAGAGGTTGACGAGAAAATGAATACTAGATCAATGATTTTCACTCTATATGGAGATTATATTCGCCATTACGGCAATAAAATATGGATTGGAAGCTTAATCAAATTATTAAATGAATTTGGGCATAATGACCAAGCTGTTCGTGCTGCCATATCGAGAATGCTTAAACAAGGTTGGGTTGAATCTGAGAAGCTAGGGAATAAAAGCTTTTATTATTTATCTCCAAACGGAGCTAAGCGAATTGAAGAAGCAGCTGGCCGCATATTCAAACTAAAGCCTGAGAAATGGGACGGAAAATGGAGAATTTTGATGTACACGATCCCAGAAGAAATTCGAAGTATTCGAGATGAGCTTCGTAAAGAGTTAGTTTGGAGTGGTTTTGGATCCTTTTCCAATAGCTGTTGGGTTAGTCCTAATCTTTTAGACAAGCAAGTATATGATTTAATAGATAAGTATGAGATTAAAGAGTACGTAGATTATTTCGAAGCGGACTATAAAGGGCCTCATGAAGACCAGCGTTTAATTGAAAAGTCTTGGGACTTGCAAGAAATTAATGAGAAATACCAGTGGTTTATTTCAGAGTATAGTCAAAAATATATCATTGATAAAAATAAAATTAATCGGGGTAACATGACATCAGCTGAATGTTTCGTGGAGCGAACAAAGCTTGTCCATGAGTACCGAAAGTTTTTATTTGTTGATCCAGGGCTTCCTGAAGAACTGCTTCCCCAAAAATGGTTAGGTAATCATGCTGCATCATTGTTTAGTGAGTATTACAAAGAACTAGCAGCGCCAGCGTCCCAATTTTTTGAGGAAGTGTTTCAAGAAGGAAATGAACTGACTAAAAAGGATCAACAATACGACATACTCAATCATCCTTTAATGATTGACTGATTGAAAGGCTGAAAGCGCCTTGATCAGTCCCGACAAGCAAATGTTCCAGATCAAATAAAAGGGGATACTTTCCCTTTTATTTGATCTGGGTTATTTGACCTCGAGGGACTAGGCGCTGGAGCTAGACACAAAACCTTTTTAAAAAAGAGCAGTTATGACTACTGCTCTTTTTGTGCTTCAAAGCTCTCCTTATACACTGTACCCTTACCAACATAAGAGTCAATCGACAACTGTATGAGCTCAAGATCCTTATCAGTGATTTCTCTTACCACCTTACCCGGAGAACCAACTACAAGAGAGCGAGGAGGAATGATTTTTCCAGGCGGGATCAAAGTGTTAGCTCCAATAATACATTCTTCTCCGATTTCAGCTCCATCTAGAATAGTGGATCCCATCCCGATGATGCTTCTATTTTTAATCGTGCATCCATGAAGAATGGCATTATGTCCAACGGTTACCTCATCTCCAATAAACAGTGGAGAACCTTCATATAAGTGACAAGTTACATTATCTTGGATACTTGTTCTTTTTCCGATTGTTATAGGACCTTCATCACCACGTAGAACTGCGTTGAACCAAACAGTGGATTCTTTTCCGATTGTAACGTCACCAATTATTCGAGCTCCCGGAGCCACAAAAACGGTTGAATCTAGCTCTGGTGTTTTATCTTGAAACGAATATAGCATATTTATCCTCCGTTCATATTGTCTTAATTTTTCAATTAGTATAACATTAATTATACGGGAGGGGAATTAGGTGAATAAATTAATGGATATACTACAAATTAAATACCCAATTATTCAAGGGGGTATGGGAAATATTAGTAACGCCATCTTAACTGCCAGCATTTCAAACGCAGGAGGACTCGGAACAATTGGCGTAGGAACCATGGATCCTACTGAAGTCGAGGGAATCCTAACAGAGACATGTACGAAAACTAAACATCCATTTTCTGTAAATATTCCGATATCTGTTACGACATATGTAAACGAGATGCTTTCGTTGCTTATCAAATATAAAGTTCCTATTGTCTCCCTATCAGCAGGAAATCCAGCTCCTTATATTCCATTGCTTAAGGAACATGGGATAAAATTAATTTGTGTAGTTTCTTCCGTAAAACAAGCGATTAAAGCAGAACGAGCAGGAGCGGATGTACTCGTTGCAGAAGGGTATGAAGCAGCTGGTATTAATTCCAAGCTTGAAACAACAACTCTAACATTAATTCCTCAAATTGTAGCCTCTGTGCATATTCCGGTTGTAGCAGCAGGTGGTATTGGGGACGGTAGGGGATTAGCTGCGATGCTGGCTCTTGGTGCAAGTGGTGTTCAGATGGGAACTCGCTTCATCGCTACAAAGGAAGCTCCTTTTCATGACCGTTATAAGGAAGCACTCGTGCAGGCATCCGATACTGATACGGTGATTGTTGGCAGATCCGTTGGCAAAATTCGTAGATTAATGAATACAGATTACGCTCATAAGCTTCTTCAAATTGAGAAAAATGGTACAACCTTAGAAGTCTTTGATGAAATGACAACTGAGGACTTTCATAGAAAAGGGGCAATAGAAGGAAATCTAGCTGACGGGTTTATAAACGGTGGTCAAGTTTCAGGCTCTATCCAAGATATTCCTTCTGTCGAAGAATTACTCACTAGAATGATGAAAGAAGCTAAGGAACAAGTTACTGTACTTTCTCAGCTTCTATCTTAGACGCAAAAAACATTTTGATTAAATTTTAAGTAGTTCAGTTTTGGAGTACAGAAATTCAATTCGTACCCTTAAAGGAACTACTTTTTCATATTTAATTGCACACTTATTTGCTAACAAAGAAGTTCGTTTAAGAGGTAAGGGAGCAAACCCACTCAATGTAAATGCGCATGTAATTAGAAAAATAACGCTTAGTAAGGTGAGGCCACTGAAAAAGTAGTTACTATCGAAAAAAGTTAGAACATGAGGAAACTTATGTACCATCCAACGATGAGGTGAGTGACGTGGAGTAAAAATTGCTTCTCTGAAACACGCTATACCGAACAATGGCGGTATCCAGCTCACAGGCTTACAGGAAGCACCTAAGTTTAGAAAAAACATAGCTAGGTTGTAAGGGACTTGGAAAATAAGGAACGTTGATTCAAGGGCTGTCACCCGAAACGGTTGCTATAAGTGATATGGCGAAATGCATTTGTCCTTATGAGGGTAGGGGTACGACCTGTGAAACCTCTGTAATGGAGGTGGAGGAACAGCCCCAAGTCTAGCGATAAGTAATAATTCCACGACTTTGGGACATAGCTTATACTCTTTACACATGTGTTCCATTAAGTAGGCATTATCATACCGAAAAAGGCGAGACAGTTCATTATAATCCAACAGATGATGCTAAACGAATAAAACAAAGAGTTGAATTGTTTTTTGAATCTTACGGTATTGAGGGAATGAAAGAAGGATATTTAGAGATGGTATTGCTAAGATTAGAAGGATTATGTAAATACATGAAAAGAAAAGCCGATGAAGGAGATATTGCTTTTCAAAAGATGATAGATGAAGGGCACTATGAACATTATCAAAACGATATTAAATTCATTCGTGAACATGGAAAAGAGTGGATTTAAGAAGCGGTTTGTTGAACGGGTGCGAATGTTCAATAAGAGCAGTCGCTTCTTGTGTTAACGAAGCAGGATAATTCATTAGATAAAAATCAATTTTTTGGGGGGGAGAGTGCACACTTTGTTAATGGTATTGAGGATAGTGTTTGCCGATCTTGCACTAGGATTATCACTTTGGGCTTTATTTACAGGTATCAATGACTTTTCGCCATATATGTTATTTTTTTTAGGAGCAATGATACTTGTCACTGGTGTTCTGAAAAGAAAGCAGAACGTAAGAAAAATGCTATTATATCGTTCATTGCATCAGCATTTATACTTTTTGTTTCGATTTATATTCTTTTAAGCTAACAGGAGCTTTCATAACGTTAGCTTCTTTTGCTTATCTAGTTAACCTCGTAATACAAACGACGCAGTATTGTTGAAGAAGGAGATAAAATTCATCTTAATAAATTTGTATTTAAAAGGAGAGATAGAATTGGGGCGTTATATAAGTATATTTTTTCTAGCTCTATTACTTGGCGTAGTATTATTTTTTACAATTGCGTTGTCATTGGGGCATTTAGTGGTTGAAATAGATTTATTTATTGGAATGATTTTAATTGTTTTTGGTTCATTTATTATAACCCAACTTTTTTTCATAATAGATTTACTCCAGAAAAACTCTCCTCGTTGAAGTAAAGAGCAGGATTGTTCAATATATGGGGGGAATAGTAATGTGGATAATATTAGGGATTATTGCAATAGTTGTAACTTTTATAAATCTATATATGTATGCAGCAGGAAAGGATTATAAGCTCGCTATGGCGTTAGGATTATCATTTACAGCATTAACACTTTGTGCAGAATACAGTTTTGTATCGGAGTTGGTAATAAAGGAAGATTGGTCAGCTTTAAGGGAAGTGCCCAATTATGAAAGGGCATTATGGTTTTTGACAATTGTATCTATCTTACTAAATCTAGCTCCAATATTTTTAGAACGAAAAGGTAAAAAAAAATGACTTATTGTCACATCATTTATATAATATGAAATTATTGTGTAAGTCACTATATATAACTAACGGTTAGTTAAACAATTTATAAATTTTATAGTTTTAAGTTAATAAATCAATTCTTTGTATGAGGAATGCTCCTTATCTGTGTCTAAACTAAAATTCACTTAACGATAAAATTAATGTTTAATTTAATAATAATTTATTGTAAAACAATAAAATATGTAGTAAAGTTAATTTATATAAAATAAGTGAGGTGCTTTTTATGAAAAAAGGAACAACATTGTTTTTAAAAATAGCTTTATTTCTTATTGGAACTCCAGTTCTTGCTTTGTGTATATTTGGGTTATCTTGGTTAGCTAATAATCCAGTATATCAAGATTATACCCATATACTTTATCCCATTTTAATCATTATGTATGTATCCGTAATCCCGTTTTTCTTTGCGTTGTATCAGGCGTTCCGTCTTCTAAGTTATATTGACAAGAACAAAGCTTTCTCACAAATTTCTGTTAAAGCTTTAAAGAATATAAAATACTGTGCAATGACAATTAGTACTTTGTATGTGGTAATGATGCCATTCGTTTATCTCTTGGCAGAGTTAGGCGATGCCCCGGAACTCATAATAATCGGAATGGTCCCTATCTTTGCATCAACGGTGATCGCAGTCTTTGCTGCTGTTCTTCAAAGACTTTTACAAGAAGCGATTGATATAAAATCGGAAAATGACTTAATAGTCTGAGGTGAAAACAATGGCAATTATAATCAATATTGATGTGATGCTGGCTAAAAGGAAAATGAGCGTAACAGAACTTTCGGTGAGGGTTGGAATAACAATGGCTAACCTATCTATCTTGAAAAATGGAAAGGCAAAAGCAATTAGGCTTTCAACATTAGAAGCGATTTGTAAGGCTTTAGACTGTCAGCCTGGAGACATTTTAGAATACAAAAGTGACATAGATTCTCCAGATTAAAGACTACAATTTCTTCAACGAACGGGCTCTCCTTGAATACTATTTTCCTTGTTCAACTTACCGGACAGTTTCGTGTAACAAGGGTAATAGAATAGAGTTGGTTTTAGGGCAGTAATTGGAGGTGTATGTTCATGCTTTCGAATTTATCAAAATCTCTAAATGAGGGTGATATTTTTTAAGATGATGTATTCTTAAGTTTGGTAAACATTGAAATAGTTGGTGAATACACTAAAAGAGTCTGTTCAAAAAGGAGGACAAAAAGAGCAAAGAAGTTCGAGGAAGCGAAGTCTTGAGCTTCCTGCGCGTATGTTTTGTATACGTGAGGAGCGGAGAGACGAGCTGACGAAGAAATTTGAAGCTATTTTTGCCGGACTTTTTGAACACCCTCTAAAACTGTTTTATGCTAAAAGCACTTTTGACAGCGGGTGTGTTTGTGGAATAAGAGTGAGCATTTTCCGTTAAGGATTATGTTCTTTTTTGTGGTCTAATTTAGAATAATTTTGCACCTCAATTTGCTTATACATTATATTGTTTGTACCTCAAAAATTAATTACTTAATTAAATTTCGGAGTGTTTCTATTATTAATAAAATTGACTAGATATGCGAGTGTATCTATAATATCGATAATTACAGTTTATCGACAATTATATATTTTCCACCTATTCACTTCTCGTCTGGCACTTGCACTTTTCATAATGTAAAAAAGTAATTAAAGGTCCTACTATTGGAATTGATTTTGGAATGAATATTATTTCAGAAAAATAAATTTCAGTAGTTATATAAGAGGATCATTGTAAATTAAGTCATATATTATTATTTTACCAAATTTTCGGAAAATTATTGACATTCAACTAATATGAATGGTAATATAACGTTGTAATAACGTTGAGGTAAAAAAACATCACATTATTTGTAACCGTTTACAGGTGTGGAATCCCTACTTACGTAATATATATCGGTAAATGTAAGAGTAAGTAGATAGGAGCTTTCTTCATCTATTTGCTCTTTTTTTGATACATATTGAAGGGAGTATGAAATGAAGCTAGGACTAGAAGTTGGTTTAACAGCTAGCCTTACTATTACAGTTGATTCAGATATGTTTGCTAGTTTTAATGGAGTAATTGTTCACCGCGCTTATTCAACGGTATCAATGGTTTATCACATGGAATGGGCCTCAAGACTACTTATTCTACCTTTTTTAGAGGATATGGAAGAAGGTATGGGTGCTGAGGTCTCAGTGAAGCATATTGCACCTTGCTGTGAAGGGGATCAACTTACAATAAAAGCAATTTTACATGAAGTTGACGGAAATAAGGTGTTCACAAAAACAGAAGTTATACGTAATGATCTTCTAGTAGGTATTGGTGAAGTGAAACAAGTCATCTTACCAAAGGAAAAAATTCATCAACTATTACAGAAACCAAGTTAAAAATAATAGTGGTATTTTTACATTCTATTAAACTTGTAAGCGATTACTTTTTCTGATTGAGAGGTGGAACCTTAATGGATATGTTTCAAAAAATTAGCGAACATCAGCAGGTTGTATTTTGTAATGATGAGTCCACAGGTTTAAAAGCAATTATTGCTATTCATAACACAACACTAGGGCCTGCCTTAGGTGGCTGTAGGATGCAACCATATAAATCAGTAGATGATGCACTTGAGGATGTTTTACGTCTTTCAAAAGGGATGACCTACAAATGTGCGGCAGCAGATGTGGATTTCGGCGGAGGAAAAGCTGTCATAATTGGGGATCCATTAACCGATAAATCACCTGAATTATTCCGTGCTTTCGGTCAATTTGTGGATTCTCTAAATGGTCGTTTCTACACTGGAACGGACATGGGGACGACACCGGATGATTTCGTTCATGCTCTGAAGGAAACAAATTGTATCGTCGGTGTGGAAGAAGTTTACGGCGGTAGTGGTGACTCTTCATTACCAACGGCTCTTGGAGTGATTTATGGCTTACAAGCAACAAATCAAGCAATATGGGGCACAACTGATCTACATGGGAAAAGCTATGCCATTCAAGGGCTAGGAAAAGTAGGCTTTAAAGTGGCCGAGCGACTAATGGAAGAGGGTGCTGATCTATATGTCACAGACATTCATCAGCATGTGATTGATGAGCTTGTCACAAGATCCAAAGAACTAGGTACTTTGGTAAAGATCGTGAGTAGTTCAGAAATCTATCAGACCCATGCAGATGTGTTTATTCCTTGTGCGATTGGCGGAATAATCAATGATGATACCATTCCAATGCTCGGTGTTAAAGCTGTAGTAGGTTCAGCTAATAATCAATTGCTGGAACTACGACATGGTCAAATGCTCGGGCAAAAAGGAATTCTATATGCACCAGACTATATTGTAAATGCTGGTGGACTTATTCAGGTTGCCGACGAACTTTATGAACCAAATAAAGAAAGAGTACTAAGAAAGACAAAATCTATTTATACATCTCTACTAGATATATATAAGCAGGCAATAGAAGAAGGAATAACAACAGTAGAAGCATCAAATCGATTCTGTGAAGAACGACTTAGTGCAAGAACAAAGCGAAATAGCTTCTTCTCCCATTCCAAACGTGCAAAATGGAGTGTCAGAAACTAAACAGCGCAGTCTCCATTACGATATTGAAAAGGAGTTGTTTACATGGAAAGTCAATTTCCGATCATTCAAGTTGTAGATGAACAAGGAAATATCGAAGATCTAAATGTTGAGCAAAAATTAACGAAGGAATTTGTGCAGCGTTTCTACCATCACCTTGTACGCATTCGTACCTTTGATCGTAAATGTGTGAGTTTACAGCGTCAAGGTCGTATTGGAACGTATGCTCCGTTTGAAGGGCAAGAAGCTTCTCAAGTAGGAAGTGCCCTTGCTTTAAATACAGACGACTGGCTTTTCCCTTCTTACCGTGACCACGGGGCTACTATGACATTTGGACACTCCCTTAGAAATATTCTTTTATTTTGGAATGGTCGTAATGAGGGGTGTGTTCCTCCAAATGGTAAGAAAATCTTCCCTCCAGGAATTCCAATTGCCACACAGCTTCCTCATGCAGTTGGGGCAGCGTATGCTGAACAAAGAAAAGGAACGAAGAATGTAGCCATCGTATATTTTGGTGATGGTGCAACCTCAGAAGGTGATTTTCATGAAGGATTAAACCTTGCCAGTGTGTTGAATGCACCTGTTGTCTTTTTTAATCAAAATAACGGTTTTGCGATTTCTGTCCCTCTACATAAACAGATGAAAACGAAAACTATTGCACAAAAAGCGTTGGCTTATGATATTGAAGGAAAGCGGATAGACGGAAATGATGTGTTTGCTGTTTACTTCGAAACGATGAAGGCGTTAGATAAGGCAAGGAACGGAGAAGGACCTACTCTCATAGAGTCAGTTACTTGGCGTTACGGGGCACACACAACAGCAGATGATCCAACTAAATATCGAGATCAATTAGAGAGCCAGAATCGAAGAGAAAGCACGGATCCTATAACTCGTGTAGAACGATTACTAAAAAATAAGGGTTGGTTTGATCCGGAGTGGGTAACTCAACTAGAGGATGAAGTGTCAAAGGAAATTGATGCGGCCATTATGGAAATGGAGAATTTTCCAAAGGCGAATGCAGTGGACATTTTTGATTATGTTTTTGAAAAACCAACATGGACAATTTCCGAACAAAAGGATGCATTTTTGCAATTAAAAAGAGGTGATCAACATGCAAACAGCCGTTAAAACAAAAACCTTAACAATGGTCCAGGCAATTACCGATGGAATGAGGACGATACTAGAAGAACGGGATGATGTGATTTTACTTGGAGAAGATATCGGCAAAAACGGTGGCGTTTTCCGAGCAACTGATGGCTTACAGGAGCAATTCGGAGAAAATCGAGTTCTTGATACTCCTCTTAGTGAAGCAGGATTTGTTGGAGCAGCTATCGGTATGGCTGTATGTGGATTTCGTCCAGTTGTAGAAATTCAATTTCTTGGCTTTATTTATCCTGCTTACGAGCAAATCATGACGCATGCCACTAGACTTCGTTCCCGTACAATGGGCCATTTTACAGTTCCCATGGTCATTCGTGCCCCATATGGAGCGGGTGTTCGTGCACCTGAAATTCATTCAGATAGTACGGAGGCACTTTTTACCCATATGCCTGGTATAAAAGTTGTGTGTCCATCCAATCCATATGATGCAAAGGGCTTGTTAATTGCGGCTATAGAAGATCCAGATCCAGTTCTTTTTTTAGAACCAATGAGATCTTATCGATCAGTCAAGGAAGAAGTCCCAGAAGGCAAGTATTCAATTGAGATTGGAAAAGGAAAGCGTATTCGAGAGGGAGAAGATGTCTCTATTTTTGCATGGGGCGCCATGATCCCGGTCATCACGAAAGCGGCTGAAGAGATGTCAAAAAGAGGGATATCATGTGATGTTATTGATTTACGTACTCTTTATCCACTTGATCGGGATCTGATTACAGAGTCTGTCCAAAAGACTGGTAGAACGGTTATCGTGCAAGAAGCTCATTTAACGGGTGGGGTAGGGAATGACATCGTTTCCATTATTAATAATTATTCCTTTCTTTATCAAAAGGCTCCAGCTGAGCAAGTTACAGGATTTGATACACCTGTTCCATACTTTGGGTTTGAAGATTTTTACTTACCTACTCCGGAGCGAGTAATCCAAGCAATAGAAAAAGTAGTGAAGTTCTAGGAGGGGCCTATATGATAGAAGTAAAGCTTCATGATATTGGGGAAGGAATGACCGAAGCACATATTACCCATTTCTTTGTTAAGCCAGGTGATCGGGTCAAAGCTGATGAACCTATCGTTGAGGTCCAAACGGACAAAATGGTAGCGGAGATTCCAGCCCCTAGAGCTGGAATTATTAAGGAAATAGTGGTGGAAGCAGGTCAGACTATTTCTGTTGGTACTACTGTGATGATTATCGAAGATGAACCATTGGTAGAGGCGCCTTCTGAGCAGATTATTGTTGAAAGAGGACTAAAAAATGAAAGTGTATTTCACCAGCAATCTACTGAAAAACAACAACGTATTTTAGCCTCTCCATATACTAGAAAAATAGCTAGAGAGAATAATGTCAATATTAATTTGGTAAAAGGATCGGGTCCTGCCGGAAGAATTACAGATGAAGATGTAAAAAACCACTTAACATTGGAAACAAAAGTTAAAGAACCCATTCAAGATTTACATAGTGAGAAAGTCGTTTCTTCAACCGATACACGCATTACCGAGTCAACCACTACTATAACGACCCTTCCATTTAGAGGTAGAAGGAAACAGATTGGGAAGAAGATGCAACAATCATTAAGAACCATTCCACACTGCACGCATTTTGAAGAAATCGATGTTACAGAGCTGATTAAAGTTCGTAGTCAGTTAAAGGCTGAGGGAATCTCAATCTCAGCAACGGTCTTTTTCCTCAAGGCTCTTTCACTTTCACTAAAAGAGTATCCCATTTTTAATGCAAGACTTGATGAAGAAAACGAAGTTATCCAGTTACTTCATGATCATCATATTGGAATTGCAACTGATACGGAAGAAGGCCTTGTTGTGCCGATTGTCAGAAACGTTGAGAAAAAGACGATCAACCAAATTCAATTAGAAATGAAGGAACTTACAAATAAAGCTCTTCAGAATAAGTTAACGGGTAAGGATATAACGGGCGGTACCTTCACCATTAGTAATGTCGGACCACTCGGCGGATCCATTGGAGCAACGCCTATTATTAATCACCCTGAGGTCGGTTTACTCTCTTTTCATAAGACAAAAAAAATGCCTGTTGTAAATAACCAAGATGAAATCGTGATCAGATCGATGATGAATGTCTCGATGTCATTTGATCACCGAGTTGTTGATGGAGCGACTGCGGTCAGGTTCACTAGCCATTTTGCAAAACTCATTGAGAATCCTACTTTTATGCTGTTGGAGTTGATATAAATGGTCGTAGGTGAATTGGCACAGGAACGCGATTTAGTCATCATTGGTGGTGGCCCGGGTGGGTACCATGCGGCAATAAGGGCTGCTCAACTTGGCCTTTCTGTCACACTTGTTGAGAAGAATGAACTTGGTGGAGTTTGCCTAAATGAAGGATGTATCCCTTCCAAAATATTGACTTCTAGTTCTCAGAAGTATGCAGAATTAAGCAGACTTTCAGATGTAGGAATAGAGATTTCAGACCACCGTTTCAATCTAGCTAAGCTTCAGCAATATAAACAAAACGTAGTCAAACAGCTTCGTGCAGGTGTCGAAGCATTATGTAAAGCGAATAAGATTGAACTTATTTACGGTACTGGTTATTTTATAGCAGAAGATAAGCTTGGAGTAGAAAATGGGCATCAATATGATGTATATAAGTTCAAAGATGCCATTATCGCAACAGGCTGCTCTGGGAAGTTGAACAAGACATTCAACCAAGAATGTATAGTAAATGAAAAGACCATCTTCTCCCTTGAAGAAATACCTGACCACTTAATTGTGGTAGGTTCTGATTATATCTCGATTGAAATCGCTATGTGTTTTCAGGCATTAGGAGCAAAAGTGACACTATGCTTACAAGAGTCTGATTTTCAGTTTGACTCATCTATTAATAGTGAATTAACTCGTCTTTGCAAAAAAATGAAGATTCAAGTTTATAAAGATTGCAAGATTGAAGATGTGTCAAAACTTGAAGAAAAGGTTTATGTCACATTCCAAAATAAACAAGATCGTCTTTCAATTGAAGGGTCGCATTGTTTTGTTTCGAACGAAAAACAGGCGAATATCAATGATCTTGGTATTCAACGATTTAACCTATTGCTTTCCTCAGACGGTTTTATAGAAATCGATCAGCAATGCCAAACCTCTCTACCTCATATTTATGCGATTGGAGATGTGACGAACGGACGAAAGCTCGCGGTCACAGCCATCAAACAAGGTAAAGTTGCGGCAGAGGTGATAGCTGGACTCGCGTCTGTTTACAATGAGGTTTTGATTCCTACTGTTATCCACTCTAATCCACCAATTGGATGTGTGGGTTTAACGGAGGAAGAGGCAAAAGAAGAATATCAATCCGTGAGTGTTTCCAAATTTCCTTTTCATGCGAACGGCTACGCTGCTGTCACGAATCAAAAGGATGGTTTTGTTAAGGTTATTTCTGATGCTGACTCGGGTTTGATCTTAGGTGTTCATATAATAGGATCTGGAGCCATTGAATTAATTTCTAGTGGAGTGATAGGGTTAGAGATGGTGGTAAGGGAAGAAGACTTTTCGTTTCCTTATTATCCACACCCAAGTTTAAATGAAAGCTTGCTAGAAACGATCGAGGGACTCTCGGGCAAGTCCATTCATTTACCTCCACAAAAGCAAAAGCAGAAAAAAACACAATCTGTATAAGCTAAACCCTAAACGCTTTATTGCTATAAAGCGTTTTAGCTTTACTCCAAACTCTTGAAAACTTCTGACCAATTATTTTATGATGTATTCAGAATAATAAAAATTCAGAAGAACCAAGGAGGTCTCACTATGCAAGAAAATACGTTACAAACAAGCACAGTTGTAGAAGACTTTTTTCAAATTTCAGATGTTGATTACTTAGAGATTTATTCAGGTAATGCAAAGCAAGCCTGTCACTTTTTTTGTACAGCTTTTGGATTTAAGCCAGTAGCTTATTCTGGGTTGGAGACTGGAAACCGTGAGATGGTATCGTACGTTCTTCAGCAACGTAAAGTACGTTTAGTTGTATCTGGTTCCTTAGCTGAAAGTAGCAGAGTGGCAACATTTATTAAAAAGCACGGAGACGGTGTGAAAGATGTTGCGCTAACTGTGGAGAATGTTGAAAAGGCTTACAATGAAGCTGTGTCTCGTGGTGCAATAGAAATCATGCCTCCTATAGAGCTAACTGACGAATTCGGAACGATCAAAAAGGCTGTTATTGGTACGTATGGAGACACCATACATACGCTAGTTGAGCGCAAGAATTATACTGGGCTTTTCATGCCTGGATATAAACCAGCGGAGTTTACCGTTCCATCCGAGGATGCAGGCTTTATTGGAATTGATCACGTTGTAGGTAATGTTGAGAGAATGGAAGAATGGGTGAACTACTATGCAAATGTCATGGGCTTTAAGGAGTTAAAGCACTTTACGGATAAGGACATCGTCACAGAATACTCTGCTCTCATGTCAAAGGTTATGCATAATGGTGGTCGCATCAAGTTCCCAATCAATGAGCCCGCAGAAGGAAAGAGAAAGTCACAAATTCAAGAGTATTTAGACTTTTATAATGGTCCAGGTGTTCAACATATCGCAATCCTTACAGAGGATATTGTAAAAACAGTAGGAATCTTAAAGAAAAATGGTGTCGAGTTCTTAAATACACCAGATTCATACTATGAAATGCTATCAGAGCGTGTAGGGAAAATCGATGAGGAGATTTCTAAAATACGAGAGTTAAATATCTTAGTCGATCGTGATGACGAAGGATACTTGTTGCAAATCTTTACAAAACCAGTGGTTGACCGTCCAACATTGTTTGTTGAAATCATTCAACGTAAAGGGGCAAAAGGTTTCGGTGAGGGGAACTTCAAGGCACTTTTCGAGTCCATTGAAAGAGAGCAAGAAAAGCGTGGAAATTTATAATAATAGGGAGATGATGGGAGATGCTAAGTCTCCCATTTCTACTATTTCCAGGTAGAAGTTATTGTTAGAAAGGATGGTGGAGTTTGTCAGTGAACATTCAATCACGCCCTGAAGTACAAGCAATTACCCCGTATGTATTAGGAAAGAAAGTAGAGGAAGTTCAAAAGGAATATGGGCTCTCTCCTATACGAAAGCTATCCGAGAATGAGAATGTTTATGGATGTTCACCTAAAGTGAAGGAATTCCTATCTTCCAATTTGGACCAACTTCATTTGTATCCCGATGGGCTAGCATCTAGTTTAGCTGAAATTGTAAGTGATTACTTACATGTTTTACCTACTAATCTTGTTTTTGGAAATGGTTCAGATGAAGTGATCCGTATACTAGTCAAAACCTACATAAATCCTAGTGATGAAGCCGTAATGGCTGATATCACATTTCCAAGATATAAATCGAATATTTTAATCGAAGGCGGTAAGCCTGTAATTGTTCCTGTCATAAATGGTACCCACCACTTAGACGGAATGCTTGAGGCGATTACTGAGAAAACAAAAATGGTCTTTTTATGTAATCCTAATAATCCTACAGGAACAATAGTAGGTAAAGAGGAATTGGAGTCATTCTTACGGAAAATCCCTTCACAAGTGCTAGTTATTATTGATGAAGCTTATTATGAATATGTAACTTCAGCCGACTATCTACAAACCGTCCCGCTTCTTAATGAATTTCCAAACTTTATCATTTTACGAACATTTTCTAAGATTTATGGGCTTGCAAGCTTGCGAATTGGCTATGGGATTATGCATGAAGAGATTGTCACGGAGCTTCGTAAGGTAAAAGATGTGTTTAATGTTAATCAAATGGCACAAATTGCAGCCGAGATATCGATAAAGGATGAAGACCACTTAAACGATTGTAGGGTTCGTAATGATATTGAAAGAAAGTACCTAGAGAGCGAATTTGAAAAACTTGGACTTACCTTCTTTCCTTCCCAATCTAATTTTGTCATGGTAGATTGTCAATGCCTGGCTGATGAGATGACTACCTATGTATTAAAGGAAGGGATCATGGTAAGGTCGGGTAGCCTGCTCGGTGTGCCGAATATGATTCGTTACACGATTGGGACAAAAGAGGATAACGAGCTATTTTTATCTTTACTACAACAAAATCTAATGACGAAAGGTGAAATACTAAATGGACATACGACCTGATACTCTAGAATGGCAGAATGCCTATAAGCTTCTAGTGGGTTCTATTCTGCCTAGACCCATTGCCTTTGTTTCTACCATTGACGAAAAGGGAATTCCCAATCTTGCCCCGTTTAGTTTTTTTACTGCCATTTGTGCGGATCCTATGTTGATATGTTTCTCACCGATGAGAAAAGCGGAAACGGGAGAAAAAAAGGATACATTGGTAAATATAGAAACAACAAAGGAATTTGTCATTAATATTGTTAGTAGTTCTGTAGCTGAGCAAATGAACGAAACGTCGAAAGCGTTTGATCCAAGTATTGATGAATTTGATGTCACTGGCTTAACAAAGGTCAAGAGTCAGACCGTTCAACCACCTCGTGTAAAAGAATGCCGTGTACACCTAGAATGCACATTACACGAAGTTTTACATTTCGGTGATCATCCTGGGGCGGGTAGTCTTGTTATTGGGAAAGTTCAATATGTACATGTAGATGATGAACTTTACTATGACGGGAAAATAGATACTACTAAGCTAGACCCGATTGGTAGACTAGCTGGGCACATGTATACAAGCCCGATGACAGATACGTTCGAGATTATCCGGAAAAGGTGAGGATATGAAGCTAATAACCTTTCAAAAACCAACAGGACAAGTCGTTGGTGGGTGGCTATATAATGAGCAATTTGCAATTGATATGCATGAGGCTTCTGGTGGAGTTCTCCCAAACCATTTATTAGAATATATCGAGCGCAAAAGCCAATATCAAAGGATTGCCGAGAGATTGTCGGAAACGGTGCCAAGTAAAGGCGCATACAACCTCAAAGAGGTCACCTTAAAAGCCCCCTTACAACGACCTACAAGTGTTCGAGATTTTTATGCATTTTTGGAGCATGTTGAAACGGCAAGAGCTAAACGAGGTTTGGATGTAGTTCCAGAATGGTATAAAATGCCAGTATTTTATTTTACCAATCATCTTGCCATTAAAGGACCAAACGAGGGAATACAGCGACCACCCAATTGTGAATGGCTAGATTATGAGCTTGAAATCGCTTGTGTGATTGGAAAAGAAGGCAAGAATATACCTGCAGCTAAAGCAGATGAATATATTCTTGGATACTGCATTATGAATGACTGGAGTGCTCGTGATTTGCAAGTTCAAGAAATGAAAGTAGGTCTAGGTCCAGCAAAAGGGAAGGATTTCAGCACATCCATAGGACCCTATATCGTTACAAAGGATGAGCTGGAGAAGTACCGAGTTGGAGATCGTTACTCGTTAGAAATGACAGCTGAAGTAAATGGAAAACTTCTGTCTAAAGGGAATTTTAAGGATATCTATTATACCTTTGGTGAAATGATTGAACGAGCATCAGCAGGTGTAACTTTGTATCCAGGAGAAGTGATTGGATCAGGTACAGTAGGGTCAGGCTGTCTCTTAGAGCTAGGTCAAGAGGTTCACAGGTGGCTAGAGCCAGGTGATACAGTAGAGTTAGAGATAACTGGCTTAGGAAAATTGATCAATAAAATAATCGAGTAAAAGTAGGTGAATAAGATGTTTTACAGACAAATGGGAGAGATTCCAAAAAAACGTCATACGATGTTTAAAAAAGATGATGGGAACTTATACCGTGAGCAAGTGATGGGAACGAAAGGGTTTTCTGGTACACAGTCCATCCTCTATCACCATTTTTTGCCGACAGAAGTAGTTAAATCCACATTAATAGGTTCATATTTACCTGAATATGAAACAGTAGATTCATTAAGACACCGTCACTTGCTAACTGAAGAAATAACAAAGACTGGTGATGCACTTCATGCACGACAGTATTCACTTGGAAACAGTGACCTACTAATTGGTACAGCTAATGTAAAAAAAGAGATGACGAGCTTCTACCGTAACGGTGATGGGGACGAATTATTATTTGTTCATGATGGAACAGGGAAAATAGAATCAATGTTTGGTTCATTAACGTATCGCCCGGGTGATTATATCGTTCTTCCAATTGGAACAATTTATCGGGTCATACCAACAACCGACACGAAATTTTTGATCGTTGAATCATTTAGCCAGATCACTACACCTCGTCACTATCGAAATGAATATGGTCAGCTTCTTGAGCACAGTCCATTTTGTGAGCGTGATATTCGTGGTCCAGAGGTTTTAGAGACGTACAGTGAAAAAGGGGAATTCGAAGTTGTCACAAAATCACGTGGTTATCTTCACTCACACATACTTGGTCATCATCCACTTGATGTAGTCGGATGGGATGGGCATTTGTATCCTTGGGTGTTTAATATTGAGGACTTCGAACCCGTCACAGGTCGAATTCATCAGCCGCCACCTGTTCACCAAACCTTTGAAGGCCATAATTTCGTGATCTGTTCGTTTGTTCCAAGAATGTACGATTACCATCCAGAAGCCATTCCTGCGCCTTACAATCATAGCAATGTGAATAGTGATGAACTTCTTTATTATGTAGAGGGTAACTTTATGAGTCGAAAAGGGATCAAACGAGGATCCATTACCCTACATCCGAGCGGTATCCCACATGGCCCACACCCTGGTACAACAGAAGCAAGCATTGGAAAGAAAGAAACATTAGAGCTTGCGGTCATGATTGATACATTCAAACCTCTAAAAGTTGTAAAGCAAGCCGAAGAGATTGAAGATAAAAACTATATGTACACCTGGATAGAGAAGTAGCCTAAAGCCCAGTTTGGGCTTTTTTTTTGAGATGATTTTGTAAATTAGTAATTTTTCCTACTTTTCTTAAACATTTATTCCTTGATTCACTTTATAATATAAGAGTCTGTTCAAAAAGGAGGACAAAAAGAGCAAAGAAGTTCGAGGAAGCGAAGTCTTGAGCACCGGAGCGTATGTTTTGTATACGTGAGGAGCGGAGAGACGAGCTGACGAAGAAATTTGAAGCTATTTTTGCCGGACTTTTTGAACACCCTCTATAATAAATAGCTTAGATAATGGAGGAAAGAAATGAACTTACTAACTGTTGTTAATCATCCAGCAGCACTTCTTGAAAAGGCAGAGTCCATGCTGCTAGTAAATGAGGCAAAGAACAATTTAATGCTTGGATTACTGTATCAAGCTCATAAAGCTGAAACTGGTCTTGAAAATTATTTCTTTGCGTATGCTGAGTTAGAGGACGAAATGCGAATGGCTTTCATTAAAACGCCAAATAAAAACCTGATTATTGCTAGCGGCGGACCTATTAGTGAGGAATTTTTGGAGGATGTTATCGCGGAACTTCTTCAACTAAACCTTTCAATACCGGGAATTGTTGGTGAACGGACACTAGCAAACGACTTTGCAACAGTATGGACAAAAAAAACAGGAAAAAAATTAGTTGTAGATGTGGAACAATTAATCTATCAATTAGATGTGGTGAATGAAGAACGGATTGGGTCAGGGGTAATGAGACTTGCCGGAGTTCAGGATCTAGATACAATTAGTCAATGGATCTATGATTTTGCGAAGGTGACACCCGATTTACTAACACCAGAAGTTGCTAGGCAGAAGGCAGAAGACGATGTAAACTCACAAACTATATACCTATGGACTCTGAACAATTCTGTCGTTTCCATGGCAAAAGAAGCAAGACCAACAAATAATGGCGTGGTTGTCACCTTAGTCTTCACTCCCGAAGAATATAGGGGAATGGGATATGCTTCAAGCTTAGTAGCTTCATTAAGTAAGCATCTTTTAGAAGAAGGCTACAAGTTTTGTAGCCTTTACACGGATCTAGCGAATCCAACCTCTAACCATATTTATAGAGAAATTGGCTATTATCAAATTTCAGAATCGATTATGTATTCATTCAAATAGACGTAATAATTCACAATTTAGCACGAGAATTAAGTGCCATCAAGAGCGTACTAACAAAAAAGAAAAGTGAGGGTTCTCATGCGAAAACGAATTGTTTTTACCGGCGGTGGGTCTGCTGGACATGTTGTTTTAAATCTTGCCATCATTCCTTATTTTAAAAAAGAAGGATGGGAAATAAGCTATATTGGCTCAGTAAACGGGATTGAACGTGATCTAATTTCTAAAGTTGAGGGTGTGACCTATTACCCAATTGCGACAGGGAAATTAAGAAGGTATTTTGATTGGAAAAACATGAAAGACCCTTTTAGAGTGCTAAAAGGTACACACCAAGCTTACAAACTATTAAAAAAGCTAAAGCCGGATATTATTTTTTCAAAAGGTGGATTTGTTTCAGTACCTGTCATCTTAGCAGGTAGACTTAGGAATATTCCATCCATTATTCACGAGTCAGACGTGACTCCAGGACTTGCAAACAAACTCGCGATTCCTTTTGCTACGAAGGTTTGTGTGACGTTTAAGGATACAGTTAACTACATAAAACAAAAGGATAAAGTCGTTCACACAGGTGCAGTCGTTAGAGAAGAAATTTATAAAGGTAGTGTTGAAAAGGGACTAAAAAATTATCATTTTCAACGAAATAAAGAGGTATTACTCATTATGGGTGGGAGTTTAGGCTCGAAGAAAATAAATGAGATGATTCGTGCAAATTTAAAGGATCTACTTGAGATGTTCCAAATTGTCCATATTTGTGGAAAAGGAAATCTCAAACATTCCCTCCACCAGCATGGTTATAAGCAAGTCGAATACGTAACAGATGAACTCCCTGATGTTATGGCCATGACTGACATAGTTATAACGAGAGCAGGCTCTAATTCCATTTTTGAATTCCTTGCTCTAAAGAAGCCTATGCTGTTGATTCCATTAACAAAGGAACAAAGTAGAGGAGATCAGATTATTAACGCTGAATCCTTTCGAAAGGCTGGATATGCAGCTGTCTTACAAGAAGAACAACTTACAAAAGACAAATTGATGACTACGATCCAAACGATTTTTGAAAAACGCGAACAATATATCTCAAAAATGAACAAGTACGAAGGTGATTTTTCCATCGACTCTGTTGTTTCATTGATTAAAGAGGTTTCAAAGTAACTAAGGTTGTAAGTATGAGTAGATATCTATCTCTTGGAGTGGTCAATTGAGAAATTGCCTAGCTGAAAGTGGGGGGCCTATGAGATTTTCAGGGAAGTATATGAGTTTACTTGTGGCAAGTCTTATATTCGTTTCTGGCTGTTCAAATACAACTGAATTAGAAAGTATGAAAGCTGAACGTGATCAATTAAAGGCTAGGGTTGTTGCTTTATCGGAAGAGAATCAACAATTACGTCAAGAAGTAAGCCTGGTTACAAAAGTAGTTGAACCACTTTCATTCAATTACCTTGAACCACTTGAAAAAAGAAGATTTGTCCTTAAAGAGCTTCCCTTATTAATTTTACCTCAGGTAGACTCGCAATCCCTGAATACCATTAGTCCAAATACTGTTGTAGAAATCCAAGATTTTGTTGAGGTTAATGGAGAAGTGTGGCTTCATGTCACAATCCCTGTATTCGATTCACCTACGAATATGAAAGGCTGGATTAAGGAAGAGGATTCCGAACTTTATACACTTGAGAAACAAGAGTTCGTAAAGAGCCCTGTTATGGTTAAAGAAGGAACCAATGTATATAAAGTGGACTTAGTGACGGAGCTAAGTACCGTTGAGGCTGAAAAAAATGAGGCAAATCAAACTTGTTTTATTTCAGATGAGCAGGATGAATATCTTGCTTTAGGCTGTGCGGGAGGCACTTCCTTCATTGTGAAAAAAAGTGATGTTGTTTACCCAACTCTTGAATAGACTAACCATAAAAAAGATGGGAACCAAGGATTAGGATTGGTTCTCATCTTTTTTCGTGTCTTTTTTACCCATGATATAGTAGGTGAATCCTAAGCAACCAACACCGACAACCGTACAGAAGTACTGAATAACTTTAAAAACTTCCATCTATGTATCCCTCCTACACTATACTTTTTTCCAATTCAATGAAAATTATCCAGAGAATAAATATAATGGAAAGGGAAAAATCTAAGGTAACAACTTTTAAAGGGGGAATAGAATTTGTTAGCTGGTTGCCATGTTAGCATTAGTGATGGATATTTAGGTGCTGCAAAGTCAGCACAAAATTTTTGTGCAACAGCGTATCAATACTTCCCAAAAAATCCTCGAAGTCTACTAATTAAAGATTTTAACAAACAGGATGCCTTATTGTGTAAAGAATTTTGTTTAGACAATAAAATAGTTTCAGTTGCACACACTCCGTATCCAACAAGTCTTACCCCAGCTGAATCCAAGAGAGACCTGACTGTTCGTTCCTTACTTAATGACTTAGAAATTGCTGAAGCGTGTGGGTCATTAGGGGTTGTCGTTCATTTTGGAAATCAAGTTGATGTAAATAACCCTTTAATAGGTTATGAGCTTATGATTTCTGTATTAAATGAAGTTTTGAAAAAATGGTCTGGAAACGCACTCTTACTAATAGAAAATATAGCAGGAATACCAGGAACAATGGGTACTACCCTAGAGGAGCAAGTCCAAATTCGAAATCTTTGTGAGCATCCGGAGAAAATCGGGTTTTGTTTTGATACATGTCATGCTTTTGCAAGTAGCTTGTGGATAGGAGAAAACAGTAAAGAGTTTATGGAAAAGGGACTGAATCTAGGCTATTTTGAACATTTAAAGGTAATCCATTTGAACAATTCTAAATATGAAAGTGGGTTAGGGATCGACCGTCACGCAAACATTATGACGGGAAAAATCAAGGTTGATTTCATCACCGAGCTCATAACCTCTAAAGAGATGAGCCATTTACTTTTCATATTAGAAACACCTGGGGATAACCATAAAGAAGAAATAGCATTTATAAGGAATCTTTAATAAAATTAAATAACAAATGACATAACAGCTTGGGTCTATTTACTAAAGGATTCCGTTTATTGAAGCTGACCAATAAAATGAACAACAAAATGACGTGTAAATTGGCACACGTCATTTTGTTGTTATATTAAGGATTATCCGACATTTTAAAGGTTAATGACACCAATAATGTTGATGCCCTTGAATCACGAAAAGGGAGAGGCCGGTAACCTAAGGGGCTACAAATAAATAAGCAAGAGTATTTAAAAACTAAAGTATTCGTAGTGTAAAATCAAGTACTTAATTTGAACAAGGATATTTATGAGACATCAAAGAGCTTGAAAGAAACTTCAAGTTGTTATTCGTGCACTAATCTATAAACTAGCAACTTTCTCAAACCTTCTTTGAATATAAAACAATCTCGCAAATAGAAGGATTGCCCCAACAGTTAAGCCGGCACTCAGTCCAATCCAATATCCAAATGCGCCAAATGAAGTATAGACTGAAAATAAGTAGCCGGAAGGAAGCCCGATTACCCAAAACGAAATAAATGAAAGCCCCAAAGTGACATTTACATCTTTATAGCCTCGAAGTGCACCTTGAATGGGCGCCCCGATTGCATCCGACAGTTGGAAGAAGATTGCGTAAAATAGAAAATGCTGGGCTAATACTAAAACAGTTTCATCTTTACTATAAATAGTGGCTATCACATCATTGAAAAGTAGTAAGATAATCCCGGTAAAAACAGCGAACCCTATGGCTAACCCAATACCAAGATAGCTATACTGCTTTGCATCATATGTACGTTTAGCTCCAACCTCAAAACCTACAGAAATCGTTAGTGCCATCGCGATACTTAATGGAATCATATATAGAAAAGAAGCAAAGTTTAAAGCGATTTGATGGGCTGCAATTGTAGCTGTACTATAGCCGCTCATTAGAAGTGTGACCGCTGCAAAAATGCTTGTTTCAAAGAATATAGCAAAACCAATTGGAACTCCAATTAGTAAGATTTCTTTCCATTTAGTAACGGAGATCCGGTAAAGTCTACTAAATATATGATACTGTGAGAATGGACTCCTTTTAAGAATATACCAACTGGCAATTCCTGCTATACACCAATATGTAATTGCTGTTGCATAACCTGCTCCAACTCCACCTAACCTAGGGAAACCAAAAACCCCAAATATAAGGAGATAATTAAACAGTGCATTAATGGGGAGCGCAATTAACGTAATAAACATTGTTACACGTGTTTGACCTAGAGCATCCATAAAGCAACGAAGAACAGAATAAATAAAAAGTGGAATCATTCCAAATGATAAAGCTTTTAAATAATGAAAGGCTATTTCACGGACTTGCGGCTCTAAATCCATTCCATTTAATAGTGGCTTAAGAAAAAGTAAGCCTATGATAAAAACAGCTATACAAAGTACAACGGCTAGATAGACACCTTGAACGACTGTGAAAGATATTTTTTCCTTCTTATTTGCCCCAATAAGCTGAGCAATGATAGGGGTAACGGCAAGTAGTATGCCACTTAATCCAGTAAAGACGGGGACCCAAAGGCTTGAACCGATGGCAACACCTGCAAGGTCATGGGAGCCAGCATGTCCAGACATGATCATGTCTAGAAAATTCATTGCAAAAAGTCCTAGTTGTGTCACTAAAAGTGGAAGTAATAGTTTAAGAAATAAAAATGTTTTTTCTTTCATGCTGTCTGTCTCGTACATTTTGTTCCCTCCTAACCCAACGTAGCAAATTGAATTATAGCATATGAAAAAAAAATAGTAATCTAAGCAAACTTTATACCTAGAAGGAATTTCAATATAAAAGTCGAATTTATACTAGTAGACAAGAAGAAAATAGAGAATTGAGTGGACGAAATGAAGAGATATCGAGGAAGAATCATTGCTATTACAACCGTTTTGCTTGCTATGATTATTTGGAATACACTTTATTACGGCATTAACCAATACCCGATAAACTGGGGATTAGATATCTTATTTTCTATATTCATGCTGATGGCCGCTTGGTTTTTATCAGCCTATTATGACAGAACGAAAGATCTAAATAATCATTTGAAGAAAAGTAAGGAAAATTTCAAATTGCTTTTAGGGAACACACAGGCGGTATTAAATAATTTAAGTGAGGTTGTTTTTCAAACGGATAAGGAGTTAGCCTTTACTGTCTTGAATCCAGCTTGGGCTACTTTTTCAGGATATCATCTCGGAAGAAGCATTGGGACTTCTCTTGAAGCTTATATATTTCACGAAGATCATCCTTCTTTTTTGCAAATGTTTACTAGAAACATTGAGTTGATTCGCTCGGAGTTTCGTTATGAATGCCGTATTAGAACAAGCGGTGGTGGGTTTGTTTGGGCCGAAATGTTCGTTAAATTATCCTTTAGTCCAAATGGTGCATTTTTAGGTGCTACTGGAATTATGTCAGATGTTACAGAAAGAAAGACTAGTGAGAAAGAGCTTATTCAGGTGAACCACTTATTAGCGCAACAATCTGATCGGTTATCTGTCGTTGCTCAACTTGCTGCAGGTATAGCACATGAAGTTAGAAATCCACTTACTAGCATAAATGGTTTTTTACAGCTCATGCATTCCCAATCAACAGAAAATCGAAATTACTACGATATCATTTTTTCTGAAATTAAGCGAATTGAATTAATTTTGAGTGAATTACTTGTGCTTGCAAAGCCTCAAGCCGTTCTTCAGAAAGAATGCAACCTTAAAGAAATTCTTGACCATGTTATTACTTTATTAAATTCAAATGCTATTTTATATAATATTACCATTTTGAAGGAATATGACGATCAGGAAATATGGCTCTATTGTGAAGAAAACCAAATAAAGCAAGTCTTTATTAATTTAATCAAGAATGGAATAGAAGCTATGCCGAGCGGTGGAACGGTTATTGTCCATGTAAAACAGGATGACCAGTATGTGTCTATTTTTGTTCAAGATCAGGGTATTGGAATGAAAGAAGACTTGCTGAAGAATATAGGTCAACCCTTCTTCACAACGAAGGACGAAGGAACAGGCCTAGGTTTAACCATTTGCTTTAAGATCGTGGAACATCATCTTGGAAATATCAATATTACGTCTAAACTTAATGAAGGTTCAACTTTCGAGGTGTCTCTTCCAATTCATAAAAAAACAAGCTAAACAAAAAAATTTCGTGTAGCGAAATAAATTCAGCAATGGTATATTTAGTAGGATAACAACTTTAGTGAACGGAGAACTAAATATGTGGAAAAACAGAAATGTTTGGATCCTTCTAAGTGGTGAATTGATTGCTGGCATTGGATTATGGACAGGTATAATTGGAAATCTTGAATTTTTACAGAAACATGTACCTTCAGATTTTTTTAAGTCATTAATCTTATTTACAGGCTTGTTAGCGGGTGTAATAGTCGGTCCACTTGCAGGTAGATTAATTGACTCTTCTAGTAAGAAAAAAGTAATGATCTATGCGGGTATCGGGAGATTGTTAAGCGTTTTATTTATGTTTTTAGCGATAGAGTTCGAATCTGTTTGGTGGATGGTTTGCTTTATGATTGCGATTCAATTATCTGCTGCTTTTTACTTTCCGGCTCTTCAAGCCCTTGTTCCAAGGGTTGTTGCTGAAAAGGATTTGCTTCAGATGAATGGTGCTCATTTAAACGTTGCCACGATTTCACGAATCATTGGAACGGCACTAGCTGGAGCAATGCTCGCTGTGATTAGCTTATTTTCATTGTATATGGCTTCTTTTTTGGCTTATGGGCTTTTACTCCTGACAACATTTTTATTGAGAATAGATGAAGATAAACCAAAGAATTCTGATAATAAAAACAAAAAACCTGCAAGCTTTAAAGAAGTTTTTCCTATTTTAAAAGGCCTTCCAGTTGCAATGACGGCACTTATTTTAACAATGATCCCGATGTTGTTTATAGGCGGGTTCAATCTTATGGTTATAGAAGTAAGTGAATTGCAAAATGACTCGACCATCAAGGGGCTAATTTATACAGTCGAGGGAATTTGTTTTATGCTAGGAGCATTCTTAGTAAAAAGGGTAGCTGATAAGTATGACCCTACATTGTTAATGTTTATTTTTACAACGGTAGTTGCAGTTGCTCACTTGTCACTTTATTTTTCAGAAATTAAAGTTCTTTCCCTTCTATCCTTTGGTGTTTTTGGATTTGCACTTGGATTCTTCTTCCCGATTACGGCTACCATCTTTCAAACGGGTGTTCCAAAAGACTTCCACGGTCGATTCTTCTCGTTTAAGAGCATGCTAGATCGAGTGATGTTCCAAGTCGTTCTCCTTGCAACAGGGTTATTCTTAGATACAATTGGTTTTCAATTTATGGTGGTAGTGTTTGGAACACTGTCAGTTGGAATCATTATCTTCTTTGCCCTAAGGCATTATAAAGTGTCAAATCAGGGTCCCTTATTGCAGAATCAAGATTCGTCAACTTAACCAAGTGAAAGTTCGTGTAGGCATCTTTTTTGATGTCTTTTCTTTTTGCTTAGGAAATTGTTTAATAGTATCTTCTATGAAATAATAGATGACGGAAGAAACTAATCACAGGTACTTGGAGTGTTTGAATTGAAATATTTTGTTAGCTTATTTAGTTTTATACTACTTTTAACGGGTTGTACTAACATATCTAGTTTAAATAATAACGTAAATGAAAGTGCAAAAGAATCAGCGGAGACTCCGGAACCGACTGCAACAAAAGCATCTGGAAGCACGGATTACGCGAATCATGAATTTTATCAGCCATTAAAAGGAAACTTGATCACACATATCCATGGTATTGGTTATCCAACAAATCAGGAAGCTCTTTTTTTAGCGACACACCATGGATTAAAAATATTTTCTAATGGAAAATGGTTTGAAACCATTGCTAACAACCATGATTATATGGGATTTCAGGCAACAGCTTTAGGCTTTTACAGTAGTGGGCATCCAGAAGTAGGATCTGATTTAAGTAACCCTTTGGGGCTTTTAAAAAGTGAGGACCTTGGTCAAACTTTGAAACAGTTAAACTTTATGGGAGAGTCAGATCTTCATTTCATGTCGGCAAGTTATTTTACTGAAAAAATCTATGTTCTAAACGAGCAGCCAAACAGTCAGATCGGCAGTGGCTTATTTTATAGTGATGATTCAGGGGTTACTTGGACAAATAGTAAGCTTGGAGGACTTCCTCAAACGTCGGCACATACTTTTTCTGTCCACCCAAAGCTTGATAAGATAATAGGGATATCGACACCAGAGGGCTTATTTCTTTCTCATGATAGGGGGAATTCATTTTCACTTGTTTCCGATGCAACGCCAGTGACTTCTCAATTTATTAAAGACGATGCGATCCTTTATGTTATAGAAATGAATGGTCAACTAAAGCTCTTAGAACAATCACTAGAGTCTGATGATGCTCAAACGATTAATCTTCCACCTATAGATGAAGATGATGAATTCATATTCATTGCAGTAAATCCACTTGACGAAGGAAAAATGAGCATTAGTACCATGAATGGAAGTGTCTGGACCACATCAAATCATGGTGAGAGCTGGACAATCCTCTTGGATGAAGGGAAAATACTAAAACAATGAACCTCCATTTTGAAACCTTTACTTTTTTCGCACCGTTATAATTTTTTTGAATGCGAATCATACTAATGGTGAACGTTCAAAGGAGGGTAAGAACATGACAAAACGAAATCGAAAAACCAAGGGCGGTCTACAAAGTGCGAATGCGATTACAGATACTGAAATGGCACAAGAGCGAACTGTAGATAAAAATAAGAAGGTTGAAAAAGCTAGACCCCGTTAAAGCATTGACCGGATATACATTCCGGTCTTTTTTTAAAGTTGATTCAAATAATATAAATCGAATGATTTCGTCATCTACCTCATATGATGAAGCAGGTATGTGAGGAGGGAATTGGATGACGAATCAAGAGTGGGAAGGTAAAATCTCAGAAGGAATTTTAGAAAAGTATGTCTATTTGAACAAAATTGCAAAAGAGGCAAAAGAAGAAATGGACAAGATCAAACATGTGTTCCATTTATACTTCGATGAAACAAGTGGCCCGAATGCAAAAGGGGAAGTAAAAGTTGGCGATTACTTTGTGCAAAGGCAGATTCGGGTTTCTGAAGGGTTTGACGATGAAAAAACAGTGGAACATCTTGAGCAAGTAAACTTAGCGGAATGTATTCAATATGTTAAGAAGGCTGATGGGCAAAAAATTGAGGCGGCAATCCAATTAGGTTTATTAAATGGGGACGAAATCAATCAATTTAAGATAAGTAAAATGACACAAGCCATTTCAGTTAAAAAAATGAAGTAGTTAACATGTCCTATCTTTGTCAATGGAAGATGTGTTCCTTATACTACTGTGATATAAAGGATATACAATATTCACGTTCTCCAAGGGCGGTCGGCTAACCCCAGCTAAGAAAGGGGGTGATGCCTATGACGATGTTCGAAAACTTAGTTGTTATGTTTTCGTTTGCGTGTTTAGTTGTTGCGATATTAAACTTCAACAACCAAAACAACAACCAAAAAAAATAGACCTCCCTTAACCGTAAAGTAAGGGTGAGGTCTATTTTAATTTAATTTTTAATTACCATAAAATGGACGATCCTTTTTGAGTACCGAATATTGTAGGGCCATAGATGCTACAACATCTATGGTATTCTTATTTTATTCTAATTACGTACTATCATAACATAAAATTACTCGTTGACACCAAGAAAGCTATTACAAAATGAATCGTTTTTGTGTATGATGAAAGGTAATAATGAGTAAAAGGAGAGAAATGATGATCCATTTATCCTGGAAAGAAAAGATCACAACAAAGAAAGTAAAGTGTGTTCATACGAATGCTGAAAAATATATGGTTGAGAATGTGCTAACCTCAGGGACTATTTACGATGTAATTAACGAAACGGAAGAGTTTTATTTTGTCGTAGATAACACCGGTATGGTCGGAGGCTTTTATAAAAGTTACTTTGAAGCCGTATGATACATAAGATGAAGATAGGTTTTCAACATGAACCTATCTTTTTATGTTATATTGACATTTAGCCTATAAATATTGACTTTTGGAAATATTTTCAGTACTATAATCTATCTGATTTTAAAAATTCAGCAAAAAGAGGGACGGCATGAAAACAGATCTGTTAAAAGATAAAATTTTATCGCGTAAGACATTCGCCATCATATCTCACCCAGATGCTGGGAAAACAACACTTACAGAACAGCTACTACTTTACGGTGGTGTCATACGAGATGTTGGTACGGTAAAAGGGAAGAAAACAGGAAAGTTTGCAACTTCTGACTGGATGGAAATTGAGAAACAACGTGGGATTTCTGTCACATCAAGTGTAATGCAATTTGAGTACAAAAATCGAAGCATAAATATATTAGATACTCCTGGTCATCAAGATTTTAGTGAGGACACGTATCGAACGCTAACTGCTGTAGATAGTGCAGTGATGGTTATTGATTCCACAAAAGGGATTGAAGACCAAACGATTAAACTGTTCCAAGTATGTCGAAAGCGCGGCATACCCATTTTCACATTTATGAATAAGCTAGACCGTGTAGGTAAGGATCCCTTAGAACTTCTAGCTGAACTAGAAGAAGTTCTCGGTATCGAATCCTATCCTATGAACTGGCCAATCGGAATGGGAAAAGAGTTTTTAGGTGTATACGACCGTTACTACAATCGTATTGAACAAGTGAGAGTGGACGAAAAAGACCGTTATATTCCATTAGATGAAAACGGGGAGGCACCGTCTGATAAACCTATTGTGCAATCTGGATTGTATACGAAATGCTTAGAGGAAATTGAACTTCTAAGAGAAGCAGGCAATGACTTCTCGCTTGAAAGAGTGCAAAGAGGAGATCTTACTCCGGTCTTTTTTGGCAGTGGATTAACTAATTTTGGTGTTCAATCATTCTTAGATACTTATGTGGACCTAGCACCTTCACCACAGCCACGTCATTCTAGTGATGGCGAAATCGATCCGGTTACTACACCATTCTCTGGATTTATCTTTAAGATTCAAGCAAACATGAATCCAGCCCATCGTGACCGAATTGCTTTCTTGCGTATTTGTTCAGGGAAATTTGAAAGAGGAATGAGTGTTTCTATTTCACGAACAGGCAAACAAGTGAAATTATCACAGTCTACACAATTTATGGCGGATGATCGTCAAATCGTTGATGAGGCAGTCGCTGGAGACATTATTGGTTTATATGATTCAGGAACCTACCAAATCGGGGACACCCTTGTGGAAGGTAAGGATTTATTTCAATTTGATCGTCTACCCCAGTTCACCCCAGAATTGTATGTAAAGGTAACAGCTAAAAACGTGATGAAACAAAAGCAATTTCAAAAAGGTTTAACACAGTTAGTTCAAGAAGGAGCGATTCAACTATTCCGTTCTGTTCACCTTGAAGAATATATTTTGGGAGCCGTTGGACAACTTCAATTTGAAGTGTTTGAGCACCGGATGAAAGGTGAGTACAACGTAGATATTACCCTTCAACAGATGGGGTCTAAATTAGCAAGATGGACTGACAATGACCAGGTTTCTGAAAATTTATCTAGTTCTAGAAGCTTACTCGTTAGAGATCGTTTTGATAAAAGAGCCTTTTTATTTGAAAATGACTTTGCTCTAAGATGGTTTCAGGAGAAAAATCCTGAAGTGAAACTTTATAATCCAATGGAGATATAAGGCATTTTAATCGTTTTCCATTTCGATCGAAAAAGGAGATCTCATGTCTATTTCCAAACATACAGACTACAAAAATGAGGTAGAACGTTTAAAATTCACCAAGAATTATATTGAAACGATTATTATTGCAACTGAATCGACAAAAGAAAATTATCGTGATAAGATCTCTGAGGCCTTTCAGGATACGGACTGGTTAGAAAGTAGTTTAAACTACTCTAACATATTAACGAACTCGCAAATCATGGAGCGAACTGTCGAAGAAGTACGTAATCTAAAGAAGATAAGGCCAAAGCCCTACTTTGCAAGAATTAATTTTAAGGCAATTGACCGCCCGGAGGAAGAAATCCTTTATATTGGAAAAGCTTCTGTGTTTGATCGGGAAACTCAGCAGCCTATCATAGTAGATTGGCGATCACCCATCGCCAACGTCTATTATGACGGTCGCTTAGGCTCTGTCGAATATGAGGCAGAGGGCGAAGTGTATGAAGGCTATTTATCTTTAAAAAGGCAGTATGAAATTGAGGGTGGCCTTTTACATAATTACCGAGATGTTGACCTTACGACGAATGATGAATTATTACAAGATTCATTATCGAGAAGTTCTGATAACCGATTAGCCGAAATTGTTTCAACCATACAGGCCGAACAAAATCAAATAATCCGTGCAGATTTAAATCGTCCTATCATTGTTCAAGGTGCAGCAGGTAGTGGTAAGACAACGATCGCTCTACATCGAATATCGTACTTTATCTATACGTTAGGGCAAGAATTTGATCCAGAGAAAATGATGGTCATTGCACCAAATAAACTATTTATCGATTACATATCAGATGTACTACCAGAGCTTGGTGTTGACCGCATTCGTCAAACAACCTACATAGATTACGTTCAGGATTGTATTAAGAAGAAATTAAAGATTATTCCACAAGAGAAGAAATTAATGGATTTAGTTCAGGCAGACATCGAAACGGTTGACAGAATTAAATGGATTTCTAAATTTAAGGGATCTCTTCAATATCAGCAAGTACTTGAAGAGTATATGAAGGATATTCAAGAGACCTTTTATCCGCTTGAGGATTTTGCGGTTGAGAAATTTCGCTTAATGACCGCAAAGAAAATCAAAGGATTATTTGTAAAGGAATACCAATACTTGCCCTATTATCGCCGTGTCGACCGGATAAAAAAGGTTTTACAAGGTGATGTAAAACGTAAAAAGAACCAAATGCTGCATAAGGTACAAGCTATATATGAGTATAAGCTTGATCAGGCGTTAGCTATAAAGGCACCTATGAAGAGAAGAGTGGCGGTTTCAGCCTGTATGGATGAAAAGGTTGCCAGATTAGGTGAGGTAACCAAGGAAATAAGAGTGTCTGTCAACCAATATATGAAACAATTTCCAAAGCTTACTATACTTGATTATTATACTGATTTCTTTACTACAGAACAGTTTACAAAGTTAACGCATGATATATTGACTCCATTTGAGATAAACGAATTTCTTTCCTATCAAGCTGCTTTGTTACAAAAAAATCAGTTTGAGATTGAAGATTTAGCGGCCTTATTGTACTTGCAACATTACTTATTTGGTGTGGATCCTGAGTTAAAGGCGAAAAACATCGTCATTGATGAAGCGCAGGATTATAGCTATTTTCAATTTTATGCTTTAAAAGCATTGCTTGGTACAGACATGTTTACAATCGTTGGGGACTTAGCTCAAGGAATCCATGCTTATCGAGGTATGAATGATTGGAGCGTTTTAGTCAATAAGATCTTCCCGAGAGCTAATTATGTGACGATGCAAAAGAGCTACCGGACAACTGTTGAGATTATGAATGTAGCCAATGAAATCCTTGATTTAATGGAAGAAGATATTCCGAAAGTAGAACCCGTTGTGCGGCATGGCACCAGACCATCGTTTCTTCAAAGTGAAAATTGGAATGAGATTGTACAAAGCGTTGCAGCCGAAATTTCACTTCAAAAGGAAATCGGTCTAAAAACTTTTGCTATTATTACAAAAACTGAAAAAGAAGCAAGAGTCTTAGATACACTCTTTGGGCAAAACCAATCCATCGAAACAAAGCTACTAATTGGTGTGGAAGAAATGACGAAGGAACAAGTGGTCATTACACCTTCCTATATTGCAAAGGGTTTAGAGTTTGATAGTGTGTTTGTCGTTTGTATGGATGATACATTCACCTTATCCGATGTGGATATCAAATTATTATATGTGGCCATGACAAGGCCTCTTCACAAGTTAACTCTTTTGGCTCGTAAAAAAGAACATTTATTACTAGATTATGTAGACGCGCCCCTTCTTGATGAAACACATAAAGAATGAACTTAGCATGCCTGTGCTAAGTTTTTTTACATGGATAAAAATATTTAGCAGTGATAAAACTTGAACAGTTGACAATGGGGGGGTTACCCATTATAGTGGATTTTGTTGAACTCATTGGTCATTGTGTGACTTTAGGGTCAAGTTGTGGAGGTTAAATATGAATAGAAAAGAACAAATCATTGAAGCGGCAACAAAACTCTTTGCTGAAAAAGGCTATCATGCTACAACCATGCAAGAAATTGCAGATCAATTGGGTATTGCAAAAGGCTCGTTGTACTCCGAATTTAAATCAAAGGATGATTTATTATTTTCGATCACTGAGTATTATCAAGCACAAATGTTTGAGAAGGTCTTATTGGTAGGGTTTGATCCTCAATTAAATGCAGAAGAGAAGCTAATCAAGCAAATTTTTGTGCAATTTGAAGACTTCTTAAAGAATAAAGATTTCATTAAGATGCAAATGACGGACCCTACGATACAGCAACAGAAAGAACAAATTCGCTGTATGAAAACGAATATGAGAGAAAAGGTGCTATCTTGGCAGTATGAATCATTAGTAAGTTCATTTGGCATAGAAGTGAAACCATACATTTGGGAACTCGTATTCATTTTTAACGGAATGATAAAGGAATTTATGACATTAATCATCATAGAAAATGTAAAGTTTGATCTTCACGAAGCTTCTGTTTTCATTGCAGCAAGGATGAAAGGGATTGTTCAAGATATCGTCAAGCATCAACCCCCCAGTATTTTTCCAGCTAGGATGATGGAGGAGCACTTTCAACTAAATACTACTACCGAGGTGGATCCTTCATCGATTGATTCTAAAATCAATGATGAAATTAAAATTCTTTTGGATTATGTTCAAAAAGAAGTAGCTGAACTACCATTAAAAAAACAGCTTGTTGAAGGACTTGATGTACTACTTGAGGAGCTTAAACGGGAAAAACCTAGAACGTCTATCGTTATGGGGATTCTATTATTACTAAAGGATTCTATTAAAAACAATCAATCTTTAGAACATCTTGAAAAATGGCTTCAAATAAATAAAAGTAGGATAGGAGTGGTAAAATGGAACATTTAGATATGAGAAAAAAGATAACCATTATGATTGCAGTTGTATCAGTCCTACTGTTCTCAGCCTTAAACATGACAATAGTGGGAACTTCACTTCCAAAAATAGTATCTGAAATTGGCGGATTGGACTACTTTGAATGGGTGTTTACTATCTACATGCTGACATCAAGTATTACAGCTATTCTAGTAGGAAAGCTATCCGACATTTACGGTAGAAAAATTTTCTTGCAGGTCGGAATTATCATTTTTAGTATTGGATCTTTATTAAGTGGTTTTTCAACTGATATCATTGAATTGATCATTTATAGAGGAATTCAAGGATTTGGTGGCGGCATGCTAATGTCGATTTCATTTGCAACAGTCGGCGATTTATTTTCACCACGTGAACGAGGTCGTTGGCAAGGTATCCTTGGAGGGACATTTGGATTAGCAAGTTTACTTGGACCAACCCTTGGAGGATATATTGTTGATAACTTTGATTGGTCATGGGTTTTCTGGGTTTTCTTACCGTTTGGAGTCATTGCTTTTGTATTAATTTCTAGATTATATCCGAAAAAGGAAATTACAGAAAAGGAGTCTGTTGATTACCTCGGCTCTCTCGTTTTAAGTCTGACTTTGATAAGTTTACTGCTTGCGTTTACTTGGGCAGATACTAAGTACGATTGGCTCTCATTTGAAATAATCGGTTTATTTAGTCTTTCCCTTGCTTCACTCATTGCTTTTATCTTTATAGAATTAAAGGTCAAGAGTCCGGTCGTTCCTTTATTCCTGTTTAAAAATAGTGTGTTTACAGTTTCAAATATTGTATCATTCCTGATTGGTGTAGGGATGTTCAGCGTAATTATGTATGTACCATTCTTCGTTCAAGGAGTAGTTGGTGCTTCTGCAACGACATCAGGACTAGTAGAAATGGCCATGACCATTGCGATGGTCATTTCAAGTGGAACAGCTGGTTATTTAATCACGAAAACGGGTAAATATAAAGTCATGGCGATTATTGGATTATCGATTATGACAGTTGGGATTTTCTTAAACACTACATTAACAGCTGACTCAACCTTACTTAATGTCATTCTTAATCTAGTTGTCGTTGGTTTAGGGTTAGGTGTCACCTTTCCTGTTTTCAACCTAACCGTTCAAAATGCGGTCCAACATAAATTCCTAGGTGTGGCGACTGCAACATCTCAGCTGTTCAGAGAGATTGGTGGTACTGTCGGGGTAGCTGTTATGGGTTCTATCATGGGAAGAAGATTAGTTCAAAAGCTAGAGGAAGCTGAAATGCCTCCAGTTGGAAGTGCCAATGGAGGAGAAATGCCAGCAGATTTGGAAAAGTTACAAGATCCACAGTTATTAATGAATCCAGATGCCTTAGCCGAAATTAAGGCTTCGATACCAGAACAAATGCAAGGGTTTTTTGATCAATTTATTGATTTAATGAGAGAGTCACTAAGCTTTGCTCTGTCTGGAGTGTTTACTTTCTCAGCGATTGTTGTAGCAATTGCCGTTCTAGCTACATTCTTCTTGAAAGAGATTCCACTTCGAACGTCTAATGAAGACCCAGATGAAGAGGAAGAGAATAAAGGCAAAGTAGTTCAAGGCACATAAAAGAAAAAGGCATCCCAGTTAGTTTTAAGTAGTTCAGTTATTGTAGAGAAATCATTAAATAACTGTCTAAGTAACAATGGAATTCTCAATTTAAATGATGGTATTAGCATAAAAAAACTCGGAGTTTACGCTCTGAGTTTTTCTTTTTGACTATTTTCATAAGTTGTTGCTTTTAAACGATGTAGAATATTTGTCCGTTGATTTTTCGTTGCAGGTACTTGCTTTTTCGCGGGGAGGGATGCGAGCCTCACACCGCTCTTAGCAAGGAGCCCTCGCACCTTTCCGTTCCAATCAACTTGATTATCAAAGGGAAGAATTTTCACAATTCTTATTTAAAGGCGACGATCTTCTAAAATTAGGCCTATTGGAAGAACACCTACAAATATGTTACAACTGCTTATTCTGAGTTAGCGGAATAATCATTTTTACTCCTTGATTAAAGTTGCGATCGATCATTTAATTTTATCAGGTTTTAATCTTGATTTGACAAAGTCAATCCCAGCATTTAGAAATTCTCCACCACTTCCTTTGCCAGTAAAATCTGGTTTCATACCTAAACCAATATCATATGTATTTGTAGAAATTTGTGAATACTAAAAATAAAATTAATTGAACCTCTTTAGAAACTACATACATAGAGTCACGTCTAGTTTCAAGGTCTAAAAATTCAGCTAAAGCCTTTTCAACAGCTTCCATATTATAAAGAGAATATTCTCCATCACAATGCCAATTACGTTCTATTTCTTCAGTTGCGTCATAATCTGAAATTTATATGTAATAGATACCCCCTCGCACCTTATCCTTTATATACATACATTGACAAATCCCCCTATTTGTTCTGATGATTTTCAATTAGGCTCTTTCTGTAAAGTGTGTTGCTTTTAGCTATTTTTAAAAACGAGAGTGGAATGGAGCGGAAAGCAAGAGCCTGGAGCACAATGTAACGAACAACTTTACAATGAGAAATTTATATAAAAGCAACAAAGTATTCAAAAACAGCCTTAAATTAACACCAAAAAGGATAACCGAAATCGCATACGAAAAAAACGAGTGACAATAACTATTGTCATACTGTTAATTTATATCCTATATTAATTGCAACTTTAATGAAAGGGTGCTAAACCTTTATATATCAACAAAAAAACGAGCATCAAACCATTGCGATTTCATACCCGTTTTCGTATGCTATTTTTATTGGTTTCTCCACTTTATCTGAACTACTTAAGCTAGTCTGGCGATGCCTTTACTATTGTTCTTAATCGACCACAATATACCCAATCATTGGTCCGTTATGATCAATATCCGGGTGTGTAGAACAAATAATTCGATAAGTACCTTCTTTAGAGAAGCGAAGGTTTAGAACAGTTTCCTCACCTTTTTTCACGATACCTTTCACATTGGTTCCTTCTATAATGAAAGGGTGTTCTTTTCCATTTACTCCAAAAATACGAAGTTCAATATCTTTTTCATTTGGCACGACAATCGTACCTGGATCCCACCGATAGGATTCTAGCTCTTTGCCTGAATCATTCTTCGATGAAAATTCCCCTGTCACCATTTGAAAGGTAAACACTTCATGCTCAGAAGCTGAACTTCCGACAGTTGGCATAGCGCTTGGCTTTAGAAATATAATTCCACATACAAGTAAAATAAGTGCTAAGGCCGTAGTAATGACCCACGATTTTTTGATTATAATGAACTTCAATATTTCCCCTCCTTTAGCCTGTCTACTATATACATATGACAAGGAAGGAGATAATTGTCCATTTTTATCGTGATGTAAAAATTAATAAATATGAAAAAATAATTATGCAGACTTTCTGTTGTCATCTTCTATCTGACTTTTTACTTCCCAATAGTATATCTGTGGCATCCCAACGTATAACCATAGGTCTTGAATGACACTTGCAGAAATAAAACACAGTAATTGCCAATCTAGTTGTCTCACGTGAGCACCTCCCTTTAGTTGTTTCTTATTTCTACGATACAGGTCCAAGAAGTTGTCTTATACCGACCATTTGTTAAAAATTAAATTATTTAGAAGAAATAGAGGGTTTTTAACAAAATGGATACGTCAAGAAGTGTTAATTTAGGGATATTTACTTGCCTTTAACTACTTTACAAACCTATTTACTAGGAGTAAGATTACTGACATAAGTTACTAATTTTAAATAGGAGCGGGGGAACGAAATTAGTGAAGGTGATACAAATATGAAAAATAAGTGGATTCGACTTAATCCTTCACAGCTCTTAGTAGTCATTTTTGGATTCTTTATTGTTTTAGGCGGTGCTCTGCTCATGCTTCCCATTGCAACTACTCAGCCAATTTCTTGGGTCGATGCCTTTTTTACGGCGACTTCTGCGATGACAGTTACTGGGTTAGGAGTAGTCGATACTGGAACCATTTTTTCAAGATTTGGGCAGGTTGTGATTGTCTCACTTATTCAGTTCGGTGGACTAGGTATCATGTCATTTGCAGTCCTTATTTTTATTGTGTTAGGGAAGAAAATTGGCATGAAGGAACGTATGATTGTTCAGCAATCCCTAAATCAAACTTCTTTAGGTGGAGTCATTAATTTAGTCAAGCATTTGTTTATTTTCTCCATTACCATTGAATTGATTGCGATGATTTTCCTGTCCATTCGTTGGGTTCCCGAATTTGGATGGGGGAAGGGTCTTTTCTTTAGTTTTTTTCACTCTATTTCTGCTTTTAACAATGCTGGTTTTGGACTATTACCTGATAACTTAATGCAATATGTGGGTGACCCTATAATTAATAGTACGGTTTCTATTTTGTTTATAATTGGTGGGATTGGATTTACGGTTCTTATGGATATAAAGAATAAAAAGAACTTTAGAAAATTATCCTTGCATTCTAAGCTGATGATTTGGGGTACATTGATCATCAATACTTTTGCGATGCTCTTCATTTTCTGCATGGAATATTCGAATTCATTTAGTGAGTTCTCGTTATCTGAGAAGTTATGGGGGTCTTATTTCCAAGCAGTCTCACCAAGAACGGCAGGATTCAATACGGTGGATTTACCGGCCTTAACCGAACCTACTATCCTCTTAATGATTATGTTGATGTTTATCGGCGCAGGGAGTGCCTCAACAAGTGGTGGGATTAAACTAACGACATTTTTTATCATTGTCTTAAGTGTTGTTATGTTCTTAAAAGGTAAAGAAGAAATTGTCATTGCTAGACGCTCTATACAACAGAGAATGATTGTAAAGGCTCTTGCGATAACGATGATTTCCTTGTTATTTGTAATAGTAGCCATCTTTATAATGAGTATGACTGAAGATGCGCCATTGCTATATATCTTTTTCGAAGTTGTTTCGGCTTTTGGAACGGTAGGCTTAACACTCGGTCTTACATATTCGCTCACTACTATTGGCAAAATTGTTATTATTACAGTCATGTTTTTAGGAAAGCTAGGACCGTTAACATTGGCCTATACATTGGCCAAACCCGAAAAGGCAAGAATTAAATACCCAACAGAAGATATCTTGACAGGTTAATGAAAATTTCATTCACTATCCTATGATAGGCGCATATTCTATACCATACTTTTGAAAATCGAAAGGGAGTCTTGTTTATGCCGTCTATTGTAGGTACAATTAAAATTGATAGCGTGGGTGATGGAGCTTTTACAGTAGGAGATGTATTTAGGATCTCTCCCAATGGTTCTGCACAGGATAAAGGAGGGGCTGGATCCTTTAATACGGGTGATTTTATGGTTCTCTTGGATAAAAAGAGTTCGATAAATGTAAATGATGCAGATTTTAACGACCAGTACAGTCTTTCCATAAGACCATTCCTAAATAAATAAGATAATCTAAAGAGAATTGATACGATCAATAGAGGGACTGTATCCAGGTTGTCAGTTTCATATTTGACAATTCCATACTTTTAGAGTAGAATGAGAAATGTATCAAATCATAGTATGTTTTCACTTTTTAGCCATTCACCTAATATAAAGAGTGATCATCTAAATGGTACTTTTTATGGTATGTGAATTTTTTTATGGGAAATTAGCATATAATAACAATATTGGAGGTTTTCGCTTTATGAAAACTGGAACAGTTAAATGGTTTAATGCAGAAAAAGGATTCGGATTTATCGAAGTTCAAGGCGAAGAAGATGTATTTGTACATTTTTCAGCGATCACAGGGGACGGCTTCAAATCTCTTGATGAAGGACAAAAGGTAGAGTTCGAAGTGACTTCTGGAAACCGTGGACCACAAGCAGTAAACGTTGTTAAGCTATAACAAAAAATAGAGTGGTGGCTGCCAATTAGGGTAGTGCATATTCTTAAAATTGTATAGGGGGCAAAGGTAATGGTATTTGGTAAAAAACCAATGGAAGAAATAAAAATGGCAACTACAAAGGTTTGGGAATGTACTTCCGAAACGTGTAAATGTTGGGTACGTGATAATTTTAGAAGTAGAGACATAACGACATGTCCAATTTGCAGCAGTGAGATGGAGATTTCATCTAGAGAATTACAAGTTATTCATAATCACTCCGTAGCAGAATAAGTAACCCTTCAAAGTTTCCACGATTTCTTTTTTCAAAGTTTCTCCATTATCTCTTTTTAACTTTAAATCACAGAAGAATTGTTTATACAGTTTTTTTCCTAATTCTCACTGGCATGACTAAGGAGTCATAAGGATGGACGAGAGGTAGGGCTTTCATTGTTTTAGGGTCGACAAGATAACAAGTTAAAAGATATGCTTATAAAATGGTTGACGAGCATGTCCTTACACAATTGAATACTGCTTATTAATGAAAACACCTATCAAAAAGTGATAGGTGTTTTTGCATGTTCCGAGCTTGGAGTGGCGCAGGAGAGATACGTATTGCCTTTTAATATTGTAAGAATAGAATCCAAACATTCGTTACACGAACTAATTAAAACTATTCTCAAGTTCATCAATGAGGGAGCCTACATAAGATACAGCTTTTCGAATGGCATCTGGTTTTGTCATATCAAGTCCTGCGTGATTGATTAACTCTTGAGGCGTCATGGTTCCTCCCGCTTTCAAAACATCTAACCATCGATCGACAGCTGCTTGGCCTTCCTCTTTTATTAATCCAGCAACTGCAGTTGAAACCGTTAATCCAGCTGAATACGTGTAAGGGTAAAGTCCCATATAATAGTGTGGCTGTCTCATCCAAGTAAGACTTGCACCTTCATCTATTTCGACAGTATCTCCCCAGAAAGCGGAGAGAACTTCTGCTTTTTGTTCACACAAAATAGTAGCGGTAATCGGTTTACCAGCTTCTGCTAAACGATAAACTCTTCGCTGTAATTCTGCTTCCAATAAGTGTGTGACAAAATTATGATAATAGGTCCCTAAAAACTGTATAATCACCCATCGTCTCATACGTGTATCCGTTGTATTAGCTAGAATATGTTGTCCCAAGAGCAGCTCGTTCATCGTGGATGGTGCTTCCACAAAATAAGTTGAAGGTCTAGTATTTAATATAGTTTGGTTTTTATTCGCTAAATAGAAATGACCCGCATGGCCTAACTCGTGAGCAAGAACAAAAGCACCTCTCATTGTATCCGTCCACGTGATTAAGATATAAGGGTGTGCTCCATATGGGCTTGAACAAAAGGCGCCTGTAGACTTTCCGATGTTATCTGGCAAGTCAACCCATCGTTCTTTTAATGCCTTCTCCATGATGGCAACATATTCTGGTCCCATGACTTGCAAGGATTCTAAGATAACCTTTGAGGCTTCCTCATAGGTTGTGGTTGGATTGAAATCAGGATCTATTGGAGCCTTCAGATCACAAAATCTTAATGTATCAAGACCAAGCATACGCTTTTTCAAACGAGCAAACCGTTGCATATGTGGAGCTAGTTCCTGACCAATGACATCTAGTTGGTTATGATACATTTCTTGCGTTACTTGCTGTGGTCTAAGTAACATATCCGTAACAGAATCATAATTTCGAAGCTTTGATAGAGTAACTTGTTTATTAATTTCCGTAGCATATGTAGCGGCGAAGGTGTTTTTATATTTTTTTAGAGTGGAAACAAATGAATCAGTCGCTGCTCTTCTTAATTTAGTGTTTGGGGATTGCTCATAGTGATCCTCATATAATGCAAACGAAACAGGTTGTTCTAAACCATTTTCATCTACAATAGATTCAAACTGCATATCAGAAGATTTACATCTTTGATAAATCGTGTAGGGTGAACCATGAAGCTCTCCTAAAGATGCTAATGCTTTTTCAGTCTCTGGCTGTAATTGGTAAGGCTTTGAAGATAAAATATCTAGTAATACCTTTCGATAAGAAGCTAACTCTGGGTTCTCTTGAAGGAATTGTTCAATTGTTCCATCTGGTAGACTTAGAATCTCTGAGTTAATAAAGGATAAAGAAGCATTAACCTTTGAAATCAATGAACCGACTCTAGAAGTATCAGCTTGATTAGAAGGGTTTGTTCCATCCTCTGAGATTCGTAAGTTAGCATAGGTTGCTACTCTAACTACTTTTTCATGTAAGTCTTCTTGAGCTAATAAACAATTTACCAACTCCTCAGAACCTTGACCGAGTCTGCCTTTAAATTGTGTTACATTTGTGGTGGTTGCAAAAGTGACATCAATGGCTGTTTCAAAGTCTGCATATGTAGGGAATAGATCCTCTAGTTTCCAAGTTAGATCCGCGTTAACTTCTGAACGGGTAGGGCGTTTCACAACAGTTTTCTCCATGACTCATTCTCCTTTTTTTACAAAGTTATGATTTGATATTTCGTGTTACTAACTAAAAATAGTATAGAACATTTCGAGGTGAAATGTCAGTATCTTTATATTTTTTCAGAAAACTGAATAGAAAAAGAATAGCTTTTTAGCTACTCTTTTCGTTTAACAATAATAAAATTCCGCTCTGACCTTAGCTGTGACCGTTTGTAATCCTGGCTGAATGGGTGTGGATTCTGCTGCTGCAAAGGTCTTATACCTACCTAGCGGATAGACTTGATTGGTCGGTTCCTCTTCAATTAGATAAGGGATCGTATGAATTTGAGCTCCCACTTGCTTTGCGAGAGAAAATGCTTTAGTTTGAGCTTCTACTACTGCCTGTTGAAGTGCTTGGAGATAGATCAGTTGATCATTCTCAACGGTGAATTGGATATCTGTTACATTGTTAGCCCCACTCTTGACGGCTGTATCAATGAGTAGACCAATTTTATCCAATTCTCTAACCGTGAGCTGAAGTAAATGACTCACTTTGTAGCCTTTTAATAGCTGCATTTCTTCTCGATACTCATAAACGGGTTCTATTCGATAATCTGCCGTTTGGATCAGGCTTTGTTCTATTCCGAGTGTAGTGAACTGTTGAATCATGAGATTGATAATAGAAGCATTTTCCTTTTGGATTGCCTGTAAATCTTTTCCTTCTGTAACAGCTCCAATCGTTATCAATGCTTGGTTTGGCATAACATTTATTTCGCCTGTTCCGTAAACCTTAATGCTTGGGGGAGATTTATGATTCATTGTATCACCCTTTTCATATGAGAATACCTAATACTATGTTTTTTGGGAGGTTTTCATCACTTTATTCGGGTTTAATGAAAAAAAGAGACGAGTTTATCGTCTCTTTTTTCTACATAGTTGTAGGTCCGTTCTCATAAAGGTCCTGATAAGCAGACTCTGCTGCTGCCTCAGAAGCAAATAGGGCATCATCATCTTCAATCGTGTGAAACGTTTCGTGTAGAAACAAGGCAAGTGCATTTGGATTATGAGGGTGCTGAACTAGCTCTGCTTTCTTTACATTTGATACAGAAGCTGTATGTGGATTGTTATAAATGACATACACCTCATCTCCTGCTTTTGCATCTTTAGGATGGATGGTATCCATTTCATCAGTCCTTTCTACTAAAAGAGCCTGTTCAAAAAGGAGGACAAAAAGAGCAAAGAAGTTCAAGGAAGCGAAGTCTTGAGCACCGGAGCGTATGTTTTGTATACGTGAGGAGCGGAAAGACGAGCTGACGAAGAAATTCGAAGCTATTTTTGCCGGACTTTTTGAACATCCTCTAAAATCAATAGTATTGTTTGCTATAAACAATAACAATATGAGGACTTGGAATAATTAGTACAATCCCTATATTATAGTGGATGAACAGAAGTGTTAAATGCCATACTAAACATATCAATTTTTTTGGAAAAAGTGGTGCTCAGGTGAAAGGATCAGATAATGAATCAAAAAACAGGCATGTGGTTGCGTATGTATCACCATTTGGTACAAATTTAATACACTTAAGAAATCCATGGATACCTGCTTGGTGGTCTGCTGCATTTCCGGGACTAGGACATATGATGCTCTGTAAATATGCTATCGCCTTCGTTCTTGTCTGCTGGGAAGTGTTTATCAATCAAATGTCAGGGATTAACACTTCTATTTATTATTCAATGGTTGGTGACTTTGAGACTGCAAAAGAGTCCATTAATTTGCGGTGGTTTCTTTTGTATATTCCCGTTTATGTATTTGCTATTTGGGATAGTTATTACCGGACCATTAAAATAAATAAAGATTATTTGCTCTGTTATAGAAAGGGATATGTTGTGATTTCAAATACCATTTCAACATTAGAATTAAACAAGCTACAAAAACGTAAGCCTGTCCATGCTGGCATTTGGTCCTTATTAGCTCCGGGCTTTGGTTACTTACATATCAATCGATTCCCTTCGGCTTTTTTACTTGTTTCCTGTTTTGTCATCATTTCATACATGTCTAACTTATTGCCAGCTGTTCATTTTACGATGGTTGGTGATTTTCATTCAGCCACGAATGCAATTAATGTTCAGTGGTTTTTATATATACCGTCATTATATTGTTTTACAGCTTATGATTGTTATGTAAATACTGTGGAATACAATAAATTATTTGAGAAAGAACAATCCAGGTATCTAAAAAAGGAGTATCAAAGTTATCGGTTCAAAATGCCAGAATAAAGTAAGGTGAATGTTATGTATGTTATCGCTTCTTTTCAATATTCGGTGGATTTAGAATTAGCAATTGCTGAGATCGAAAATATAGGAATTCAAAAGCATGAAATCCTAGTTCTTCCGTTAGATAAAAGAACGGAGGGTAATAGGCTTTTTGACTCGATGCACCATTCTGATGGTAAAAGTTTTGTTGAACTAGCTGCAGTTCTAGGGACCATTTTTATGCTTTTAGGATCGATCTATGGATTCGTACTGAAATGGGGACCCATTATTTGGGCATTGATTGGATTAATCTTTGGATCAATGCTTGGCTTCTTTATTGATTACTTTTATTCTAAGTATAAACATGAGAAAGTTCTTACGACTGAGAATTTAACAGAAGTTTTCCTAATGATACATTGCAAAGATTTTCAGGTTGATCAAGTAAAGAAAATTCTTTGGGAACAGCAGGCTCTTGGTTTAGGCACATACATTCAAAATGTACAAATGTAGAAAAAATCGCTCCGATTGAAATATTTTCTTGAAAGAAGCATGTCCATTTTCCCTAAAAGGTGAGAAAATGAAACAAAGGGGGATTTGTACTTGAATATAAGAAAAGTAGGAACACATAGTGGGACATTCCACGCGGATGATATCATTGCATTTATTATATTGGATGAACTATACGGATCGATAGAGCTCGTTCGTTCGAGAAATGAGGATCTTCTATCAACTTGCGATCTTGTTTTTGATGTAGGTGGTGGTGATTATGATCATCATACAAATGATAAAGAGTTCCGTGAAAACGGGATACCCTTTGCAGCAGCTGGTCTTGTTTGGCGTGATTTCGGAAAATCACTGCTAGAGAAAAAAGGGATACCAGCGCATTCGATTGAAAAAGTTCACCTCTATATTGATGAGCAATATATGCAAGGACTTGACGCAATAGATAATGGGGTTCGCTTTGAACGTGAAATGATCATACCTGATTTGGCGACAGATTTACATAGGTTTAACCCGAAGTGGAATAAGGAAGAGGATGAACTTGAGCAATTTTACAAAGCAGTCCAGTATGCTAGAACATCTTTCCTCAATCTAATTGAAGACCAACTCGCTAAAATTGCGGCAAAAAGCATTATTTCAAATGCATATGATAATCGAAAACAAAAAGAATTATTGCTTTTAGATCAACATTGTCCGTGGCATCATGCATTACTTGAAGTTGATATAAAAGAAGAAGTACTTTTTGTCATCTACCAAGATCCTCGTAAGGGCTTCTTAATTCAGACGGTGCCCGTTCATGGGAATACCTTTGAATCTCGAAAAGATTTACCGGTGGAGTGGGCAGGGAAGAGCATGGATGAATTAAATCTTATCCTTGAAATACAGGATGCCGTTTTCGCTCACCCAGCACGTTTTATTGCCGGAACTAAATCAAAAGAGAGTATTATGAAAATGGCAGCTATTGCAATCGCTGACTAAATGCGCTTGTTTCGTGTAAGTAATTAATTTTATAATCACGAAATTGTATAAAATATTCTAATTAATCTGAATTGATGTAAAAATCCCAAATGTGTAGACATATTTAATTTATTGTAATACAATTAATTTTGAAGTGAATTAAATACAGATAATAGGAGATGGGTCTACTAATGAAGAAATTAATCGTAGCAGGTATTTTATCAAGTTCATTATTTTTAGCTGCATGTGCTGCAGAGGAAGCTGAGCCAGCAAAAGAAACAGAAACAGCAACAGAAACAGAAACAGAAACTGAAGTAACAGAAACTGAGACTGTTGATACAAAGGCAGCTCTTGTTACATTCCACATATCTGTGCTTGACAACTTTAAAGATGAGTACCACACATACAAAGCTTACAATGCTGCAGTAGCTGCACATGCAGATGCACTAGCAGCACAAGAGGATGCTGAAGTTCCAGCTGAAGACAAGCCTACTGCTGAAGCAGTAGCTGAGTTAGCAGCAGCAAGTGAAACAGCAAAGACTGCAGCGGTTGGTCTTGCAGATGCTTCAGCTGAAGAAATCCGTAACTTTGCAGTTCCTGCTGAGCTAGAAGCTTCAAGTGCTGATGTTAAATCTGCCCTTGATGACCTTGCTAAGTTCTATGAAGGAATCAAAGCTGACGTTGCTAATGCGGAAGCAAATGGAGCACTATTCCAATCATTCAATGATAAAATGGGTGTTTTATTTGATGCAGAAGGATTACCTGCTCCTAATTACTCTAAAGCATTTTAATTACTAGAAACCGAGACTCGTTGAGTCTCGGTTTTTTTATTGCTTCGTATACTCTTGTTTCTCTTCGATACGTTCACTTTCTTCTTCCAAATTTGATTTCGGCATAAAACGAAACAAATAGTTGGATGTTACCTTTATACTATTTTCAATTTTGTCTGTAAGATGAGAAAACTGTTCAAAAAATATCCCTTTTAAATGCTCTAACTGTCTAGTGATTTTTTGAGATATAGCTTCCTGGTGATCAAGGCGTTCCATAGTTGTCTGATGAAAAACTTCTTGAAGGCTCAGTTTTTCAGTTAGACTTTGATATAACTCTTCTTGTTTCATTAGTTGTAAATTAATGCTGTGTAATACCGATTCATTTTCCTTCAATTTTTGGGCAATTACTTGAGTAAAATGATCTTGACTCGTTAATTGATCCATAATTGCCTGATTGACTAAGTCATCACTCTGAAACTTACTTCTTACATCGAGATCGAGTTTTTCTAATTGATGGACTCTATTTAGAATAGATTTACTTGCTTGCTCTTGATCCAATATCCGATCTTTAAACTGTGTTTGTGAATCTTCATGCTTTGTAATTTGAGTAATCAGCTGATCAAAGTAATATTTCTGCTCTATTTTGGACTCTGTCATGTTTTGGTTTACATGTTGAAATGAATCACTTAATTTTAAATTGGTTTCCTGTTGCTGCTCAATAAACACCTTTATATAATTCGTGCGATATAAGTCCTGATTTGAAAGTTTACTCTCTTTGGAAGAAGAGATAAACACTTTTGGATATACCTCTTTATTCTGAAAAATCATCAGGGGACACTCCTTTACTGAAGGTCACGATTTGGGTTGCTATTGGTTATGTATATGCAAGGAGGGTTTGTGCAAGTTCTACTTATTTTTTTATAGGGAAATGTAGAATTTTGTCGATTTATCAATATTCATGACAACCTTCGTCGAATGGATGTTCATTGTTAGTAAAACTTGTCATAATGAATAGACTTACGCTAAGTAAAGGGCGGATATTGTAATGGATGTAGATAAGTTGATACAGGAAATTGAGAAACAACGTGAAGAAATGACATTACTTGGAATAAATAGAGGGCTTACCAATTGTGATACAGTAAAATCAAGTCAAAAGCTAGATCAGTTGTTAAATCTTTTGCAATTTTCAACATCTAAATCGAAACTTTATAATTAATGCATGAAGTGGCTACTTTGCTGCTTCTATTTTTTTTGTTAAATGATGTATCGAGGACGGAGAATGAGACAAAATAGAAAGGTTACATAGTAACAAATAATTGTAAATATAAGTGGAGGGAAGATATGATTAAGAAAATTCTCGTCTTCATGTTAGTTGGATTACTCGCATTCCCGGTCTTTTCTAGTGCTCAGATAAGTATGTTTAAAGAACCACCGTTTTCTCATTACAAGGTATCTCCTGGTGACTCTTTTTGGTTTATTGCGAAACGTTATGGGTTAGATTATCAAGAATTGATTAGATTAAATCCTGACGTTGAGCCAAGAAATATGCATGTTGGTGAAGTCATTCGTTTAAAAGCAGATGCATCAAATCATAATGCATTTGAAGATCAAGTTGTGACGTTAGTTAATCAACAAAGAGCAAACAATGGGCTTCGAGCTTTATCTCACCGCGCTGATCTAAAAGCAGTGGCACATAAAAAAGCACAGGATATGATTAATTCTAACTATTTTTCTCATACGAGTCCAAACTACGGTTCACCGTTCGATATGATGAAAACATTCGGTATCAGCTATACAACCGCTGGTGAAAATATCGCAAAAGGTCAAAAGACGCCACAAGAAGTCATGAATGCTTGGATGAATTCACCTGGACATCGTGCAAATATCCTAAAAGCTGATTTTGACACAATTGGTGTAGGATTCTATCACGGCGCATGGGTACAAATGTTTATAAAAGCAAGGTAACTTGTTGATCTCCCACTCATTAAACATGTGTAGGAGATTTTTTTTTGCAAAAAAAAGAATTTTTCCTGTTCAAATTGTCTTACTATTCTTTTAAAGGTTAAAATAAACATATATAGTAGTAATGTATTGCCTAGTTGAAATGTAGGGGGGGAACTTTCTTGTCAAAGCAATTTGAAATCACTCGTGGTTCACTGATGAAATTTGTTAAAGAGGTAAATGATCGAACAGCCGATGAACAGCTTCAAGGATTCAATAACACAATACGTTGGCATGTTGGCCATGTATTATCAGCGGGGGAAAGCTTCTTATTTGGATTTCCAAAAAGTTCTACTCATTTACCAATCTCGTACAAAGAATACTTTGGTGGAGGTTCAAGCCCATCCAAATGGACAGATGAAGCGCCTACACTAACTTTACTCATCGAACAACTTGAACAACAAACAAAGCGTATTCGTGAATTATCTCCAGCCTTTTTTGAAGAGAGCATTCCTTTCAAGTTTCCGTTTGGTAACCTAGAAACATACGGAGAACTAATGGGATTTATGCTCTATCACGAAGCGGACCACCTTGGTCAAATGAAGGCAATGAAGCGAATTATTGAGAATCAGTCATAAAACCTATATTCGGCAAACAGAAGGCAAATGGGCGCGTTTAGAGAGACTTGCACTCTGACTTCCTTAAGGGGGGATTTTTCACCCTTTAAAAAGTGATTGGGGATGTCTTCCACGCTCACTTTTTTAAAAGAAAATTTTTGTGTAGATATCGAAAATACTACATAGTTTAACAAATGTAAGGAGTGTCAATCATGCAAGAAAAAAAGATAAGAGTTGGAATTATCGGCACGGGTTTCGGTGCAAAGGTCCACGCACCCATCATGCAAAATCATCCTGGTTTTGAGGTAGTGGCCATTTCTGGTGTGCATCGAGGAAATCTTGAGGTAGTAAAAGAAGAAACAGGTGTAGCTGCTGTTTATGATAATTGGAGAGACATGCTAAGGAATGAAACACTAGATTTACTTTCAGTCGCATCGGCTCCTTATCTCCATTTCGATATGGTTATGGAAGGTTTGAAACAGGGCTTACATATTTTATGTGAGAAACCGATGGCCTTTGATGCTAAGCAGTCCAAAGAAATGCTTTCGGTAAAAAATGAGTTAGGGCTATATGGATTTATTAACTTTGAATTCAGGTTCTTACCTGCAAGGCAGAAAGTAAAAGAAATTTTATCAAGTGGAAGTCTTGGTGAGATTCTACATATTCATTATAAATGTACGTACAATTCCTATCTCTCACTTATTAGCAATAAGCGTGGGTGGCTGGGTCTTGAGCAATACGGCGGAGGGATGTTAGGTGCGATAGGCTCCCATATGTTTGATTCTTTACTATGGTGGGTTGGAGACGATCTTAAGGAAGTTTACGGGCAGTTACCTATTCATGTTCCTTCTATAACGAAGGACTTAGAGACGGAGATCCGTACAGCAGAGGATTCCTTTCAAACAGTGGGCACATTTAAGCAGGGTACCTCTTTTACAGCTGAGCTTATTTCGGCAAGTTTACATAAAGCCAATCAATGGAGAGTAGAAGTGTTTGGAACGAACGGTACTCTTGTCATGACAGATGATAAGCAAGTACAACTGGCTATTGGGGGAGAAGAGCTGACAGAGATTGATCTAAGTCCTGAAATCGAGGAGCCAAAAGATCTTTCAACTCGAACACTAGCTTACTATCAAGCCTTTTACCCAATGTTAGATAAGGTCTATGAAACAGTAAACAGTAGCAAAGTTAGCGACCAAGTTCCTACGTTTGAGAGTGGTCATAGAGTTCAGCTCATTCTTGATGCCATACGTCTTTCTGCAAAAGAAGGTAGGAAAGTAGAACTGTAGTGTCACAACTTAGGCATTAAAGAAAAAAGAGGACTGAATTGAGGTAAATGACCTCACTCTAGTCCTCTTCTTGTAATTGGACCTCAGAAAGTGGGGGAGTATTCATCATCACATAGGGGAATCTAATGGTATGAGAAAATTATTAGGTTTACTTATACTGTTATTTTTCACAATGTATCCAATGACAAGTTTTGCAAAAGAGCTAGTGGAAGTTAAGTTAGTCAATTACATGGGGGATACGTCTAAAATTAATTTTGAATTGAAAGGAGACTATGTTTCACTTGATCCAACTCTAACATTATACGAAGGGATCAACTATATTCTTACTGTGAAGAATGGCATGTTTACTTTAATTGGTGCAGGGGAAACTCAAGAATTTCGAGATTCACTAGTCCTTGTTCCGAGAGAATATGACGAACAACATTTCATTACGATCAATGATCGTCCTTATTTAGGAGCTATTGAATTTCAAATCGAGGATAAGATCAATATTCGCCCTGTGAATCAGCTACCTCTTGAGGACTATTTAAAGGGAGTTGTTCCGTTTGAGGTATTTCCTACATGGGGGATTGAAACGTTAAAAGCACAGGCATTGGCAGCCAGGACGTACGCTGTTTCTCACATGAAAGCAAGTATGGATGACACAATAAAATATCAAGTATATGGAGGGTATTCCTGGAAACCATCCACAACAAAAGCTGTAAAAGAGACAAAAGGGGAAGTGATTACCCATCATAACAAACTCATCGATGCCTTTTACTCTGCTAGTAATGGAGGCATCACGGAGAACAACGCCAATGTTTGGGGAGGAAACCCAATTTCTTATTACCCTATAAAGAGTGATCCCTATGACCCTACACATCCCTGGCAGTTTAATCTGAGCCAAACACAAGTGGAACTTGAGGAAATTAACTGGGACCATCACGCGTGGTGGGAAGAGACTCAAGAAAAGGATGATGTGATCACCCTATCAATGAAAAAATATATTCAGAAAAAAGGCTTTCCAGGTGATATCAAAATTCTCTCCATCCCAGAATTTAAGCTATCAAACGACCGGTTGGATTCAAAACGTGTAACCAATGGATCCATCACGATTCATTTTTTACAAAGATTAATTGATGGAACCATTTTATTTCAGCAGTTGGACCTCGATCAAGTCGAAATCAACCGAATTCGACCGTTGATTGGGGGCAATATCTTCAGAAGCTATTTCGTAGATTCTCTTGAGAGCAATGGAGGGATCTATACAATGAAAGGGAGAGGGTATGGTCATGGTGTTGGGATGAGCCAATGGGGGGCAAATATAATGGGTGAAGAGGGGAAAACGTATGAGGAAATTCTTCAATTTTATTTTCCAGGGACAAAAATCACTACTATTCCATCTAAATAAAGAGTATCCTCTAAAATCAAATTGATTTCTAATAGAGTGGCCGATAAAGTGAGCAGGGACAAAGCTCTATTCAATAAAAATCATAACCCGTATTCTTTCAAATAGAGAGATATTTAATAGGTTTGATAAACTTTTTTTATATTTGATAAACATTTTGATTGCTTTCTTCAGTTTTTCATGGTAAATTAAGAGAAGATTATTTTTGTTTGTTCGGGTCAAATAAAAGTTTGAAAGCTTTTACCCTGAATGTAAGTTTTAAGCAAGAATAGTAATATAAGTGGATTTAATCCACAACAGGAGGCAACACACATGGAACAAGGTAAAGTGAAATGGTTTAACGCAGAAAAAGGATTTGGATTTATCGAAAGAGAAGCTGGAGAAGACGTATTCGTACATTTCTCAGCAATCCAAGGCGACGGTTTCAAGTCACTTGAAGAAGGTCAAACAGTTACTTTTGACGTAGAACAAGGACAACGTGGAGCGCAAGCTGCAAACGTGCGTAAAGCATAATTTTTATAAAAACTAGACAGTCTCATCTTCTTGAGCCTGTCTTTTTTTATTTTATTGACTGCATCATAGAAAATATGCACTTCAACTAGGGTGAAAAGGAGATAATGATATGAAATACACATGTTTAAAAGATTGGGATTTAAAAGGCGAAGTATATTTCAAAAAAAACAAGAGCTATAAAGGTAGAATGGTGAAAACATTAAATAGTAATGGTGTTAACACTGTGAAGATGGTTGGAGAAAATAATATGAGAATTAAATTTGAAGAAGTAAGTGAATATTTTATTGCACAGTAATCGAAAAAAGTGTAATTGAACTTGCCTGATTTGAACCTTAGCGCTTGGCTTTGCCCATCTTATCCATTTCTTCTGATACCACAAAAGCTAGATCATCATTACCATAAAGTGATAAGACGCCAAGCATGGTTTGGTCTGAAATCTGACTAGACTCCATCTTCGAAACGGTTAACAGGGCAGCTTCTTTTAACGCAGGATTGTTTACTTGATTTGGATAGGCTCTCAAGTAAAGCTCCTTAGGATTAAGGTCATGATTTACACACCATTGGGCGAATACAAGTACCATCATTTTTTCTTCGTTTTGGTAGTTTTCAATGATTCTTCCTTCTATATCATTAGGTTTCATTTTCAGTTCTCCTCAAATGTATTTTGTGACTCTTTACTTAGGTCTGGATAATCACAATACTCGATAATGGTACCCTCTGTATCAGCAGGATTTAAATAAATTAATCGTCTCCCATGTTTATTCATTCGTAACGTTTCTTCTAAAATTCGGATCCCTTGAGCTTTAAGCTCTTTTAAGGCTTCGTCTAAATTCTCCACTCGATATGCAAGGTGATGGACACCTTTTCCCTTCTGTTTAATAAAACGAGCAATAGGAGAGGTCGTGTTGTTAGTTGGAGCTAATAATTCAATACGATCTTCATTTACTTCTATCATGGCAATATCACTTTCTACTCCAATTGCCTCACTTAGGTAACGATCGATCAATTTTCCCCCCAACACATTTACATAAAATTCAATACTTTGATCGAGGTTCCGAACGGCAATGCCGATATGATCGAGTTTTTTATCCATATGTTCACTCCTAAGTATAGTTTACGGTTCTATTCTATCACAAAAGGATACGAGTGCTTTATATAGGCTAATTTAAGGCATTAAACTTACTTGTTTATACTATTCACTTAAGGGAATAGTATAATTAGCTTAAATAAAACCGGTAAGAATAGGGGAGGTACACAAAATGAAGCTTCAATCCAAAAAAGTTATTCAGTTAGTTAGTAATGATTTTGAAGATCTCGAGCTATGGTATCCAGTTCTTCGTTTACGTGAAGAGGGAGCAACCGTTCATATCGTTGGGGAAAAAGCAGGAGAGAAGTATATAGGAAAGTATGGGGTACCGATTATTTCTGATCTATCCTTCACAGACATTAATCCCTTTGAGTACGATGCGATATTAGTACCTGGTGGTTGGTCGCCAGATTTGTTAAGACGATTTGAGGCAGTTTTACATATGGTTCGTAAAATGAATGAACAGCAAAAGCCAATCGGCCAGATCTGTCATGCTGGCTGGGTGTTAATCTCAGCTAAAATACTTTCTGGAAAGAAAGTAACAAGTACACCAGGAATCAAAGACGATATGACAAATGCCGGGGCCATCTGGTTTGACGAGGCTGTTATCGTAGACGGAAATCTCATATCGAGCCGCCGTCCACCTGATTTGCCTGATTATATGAGAGAGTTTATTCGCGTAATGAGTGAGTAATTTTTATTTGAATGGTCATTCAATAGGCAATATTAAAAAGAAGTAGCAAGTGAAATCTTGCTACTTCTTTTTTTATCTATATTCACTTTATTATTGGTGAAAAATGTTCCCAGCAGCGTCGATGTAAACGGTTTTAATGATAGTTCGTTCAAACTTACTTTGATTCTGTTTCCCGTCTACTTCAATAGTCATATTATAAACACCCTCACCAAGCTTCGGTAGCTTATATGATTCACCATTTTTACTAACTTTCACTTTACCCTGTTTAAGCATTCCGTTTTTATAATACTCAATCGTCATCTCTGTAGTCATTTTTAGATTTTTGTCATTTACTTCAAATGTTATGTCATCATTCACTAGATTCGTACGAATGGTTTCATTCAGCGGACTATCAAACGTAACATGTAAGAGATAATGTTCATTCTTCTTCGATTTAGCTTCTACTATCCACTCTCCTGATGCTGGATTTGTTATCGTTACTGTGTGATGATAGGCACCATTTAAGTATTCGGTCGTATCTTTTTCAGGTGTAAAAGAAGCTTGACTAATGTTAGTTGGATCTTTAAGAGTTAGTTCTGTTGAAGGAGTCGCACTCATCCAATCAATCGTGATCTCGTTCACTCCTTCTTCTACATGAATGGATTCTAGCTTTTTACCTTTAAATTCGCCGCCCCTGATAAATGAACCTACTGTTTCATTTATCGAGACTGGCTCCATACTTTGAGCCAGGAAGCTAGAGCTTGAATAAGGGATTTCGTTTAAGTAATTCTTAAATAGATTAAAGGTAGTGGAACCCTCTTTAATAGTGGAGTGATTCCAAGTGCCGACACTTAGTTGAGTCCCATAGCTGAGCTTTGAACTATTGACTGTAACGGCCCCGTCATTGGTTCCATAGCCCTTCAGGTATAATCCTCCCCAATAAAGTGAGCTCCCAAAGCTTCCCCACTTCGTCCCACCGAACGTGTAAAAATGATTCAGGCGAGCATTGGAATGATTGTCTGTTTGAGAACGAAAATAGTTCATATAACCCGTTTGAAGGGAATAGGTCGCATCATTCTTGCTCCCAAGTATTCCTGTCAACCACCCAGCCCAACTACTATAGGCAAGGTCAGCTAATTGCGAACCATAGTGGGGAGTTGAAAGTGTCACAACCCTTGCGACATAGGGAGAAGCCCCGTAATGAACAAGAGCTGACTGTGTGTCGATTCCTCCTTTACTATGAGCTACAACGACAACTTTTTCACCAAAATAATTGTACATATCACGAATCTTTTGACTTAAAAGATACCCATTATCCCACATGTTTTTTGTTGGATAAAGGTCAACAAATGCTGTCTCATACCCATTTTGGTAAGCAGTGTCATACATATTGTTTTCATTCCACCACGTGTTCGATGAGCTGTTTAATCCATGTACGAATAAAACAGGGTGCTTAGCTGGAGCAACATAAGAGGGGGTCGTTCCGACATACCATTGTCCAGGTATTCCCGAAGGATCATCCTTACCAAAAGAACCAGCCTGACTAAACGAGGGCAACAAAAAGAAAACAGTGACTAGTGCAATAAACGATTTTTTGAACATATACCTCTCTCCTTTAAAAAAATTTAAGGATTCTTGAGGTCAGTCTAAGGAGCGTCCCATGTAATATACCGGGATCAGTCAAAGAATAGTACACCTAAATTTGAAAAATGGGATAAAGGGAGGGTGGGAATCGTAGTGAATCATTCGAAAGAACTATGTATTCTCAATCAATCCGATTTATGTGCGTTCCCTCAATAGATCTCCATAAGAACTACCTTTAGTACTGATAATCGAGTGAGGCATGGGGGATTTTTTTCTAATATTGAAAAGAGAAGATGAATAAGTGTTAGAGACGTTAGAAGCTGGGTATAGTATTATATGGGAGTTTTTTTACTCAACTTACTGGAATAAAGGATACACAAATCAGTCTGGTCTAGGTCATTTCCACTAAGCCAGAGTGGGGGACGATATTGATGAAGAATGTAGAGAAGAAAAAAATATGGGAAACCTTTTACGGTCCCAATATGGGTTACATATATGAAGCGTATGAAAAATATAAGCTGAGCCCAGATTCAGTTGACGCTTCACTCCAATCATTATTTGATGAGCTAGGTGCTCCGCCTGATGATGAAGCAAAAGAAGAGCCACCTAAATACGAAGCACCGAAGCACCAGGTTAAAAACATTATTTCTGGTATGAAGCTTTTAAGAGATGTCCGTAGATTTGGGCATTTAGCGGCAAACATCTATCCGCTTCAGGATCCACCCAATGTTGAATCCAATATTCATTTTAACCTTACACAAGAGGATCTAAAGCATATTCCAGCAGAATTACTTTGGGAGGATGCTCCGGCTACTGTTCAAAATGGGTGGGATGCTTTTCAACATCTAAAAGAAGCGTACACAGGGACCATTGCCTATGAATTTGAGCACATCCATGATGAAGAAGAACGAAAATGGTTAGAAAAGTATGTCGAGCAAAATAAGATTACTTTGTCCCTTTCTAAGAGTGAGAGAATGGAGCTGTTAGAAAGATTACTTCAAGTAGAGGGCTTTGAAAAGTTCTTGCAGCAAACCTTTGTTGGACAAAAACGATTTTCAATTGAAGGATTGGATTTGCTCGTTCCGATGCTAGATCAGCTTATCGAAGCGAGCTGTAAAGATCGAACGGATAATTTGTTCATTGGGATGGCCCATCGTGGTCGTTTGAACGTGCTAGCTCATGTGCTTGGAAAGCCATATGAATTAATTTTTTCTGAGTTTCATCATTCACCCAATAAAGAGCTTGTACCATCCGAAGGTTCACGTGGAATTAATTATGGATGGTCAGGTGACGTTAAATATCATCTAGGGGCAAACCGGGAAGTTCAAGGCGACTCGGAACATACCATTCGTATCAATCTTGCCAATAATCCAAGTCATTTGGAATTTGTGAATCCTGTGGTGCAAGGGATGACACGTGCTTCCCAAGAAAATCGCGATGCAGCAGGGTTTGCCTCTTTGCAGAAACAAAAATCTTTTAGTGTATTAATCCATGGTGACGCTGCTTTTCCTGGTGAAGGTGTGGTGGCTGAAACCTTGAATATTAGTGGTTTAAAAGGATATGAGATCGGTGGAACGATCCATATTATTGCCAATAACATGCTAGGGTTTACCACGAATCTGACTGATTCTCGTTCTACTAAATACGCCAGTGACCTCGCCAAGGGCTATGAAATTCCGGTCATTCATGTTAACGCTGATGACCCGGAAAGCTGTCTTGCAGTGATCGTGTTTGCCTATCAGTATCGAAAAAAATATAACAAGGATATCGTAATTGATTTGATTGGGTATCGACGATTTGGTCACAATGAGATGGATGACCCGGCGGTTACTCAACCGAAATTATATGAAAAAATTAAGGATCACCCAACGGTTGCTAAAAAATACAGGGAAGAGTTGATTTTAGCACAACAGGTATCTGTTCAAGAAGTGAACCGTATGGAAGAAGGAATTATGAAAGATTTTCAAGATACTTTTGATCGTCTACTTGAAAAGGATTCCAAGGAGGGGCAAAAACAACCAGTTCCAAAGCCAATAGCTGAAGGAATACCGGATGTTGATACAACCGTATCGCTAGACCTGTTACAATCGATCAATCAAAATCTCTTGAAATGGCCGAATCATTTTCATGTGTATCCAAAGCTCGAACGGATCTTAAAAAGGAGAGAGAATTCACTTGTTGAAGGAAGCAAGGTTGATTGGGCGTTAGCCGAAACTCTTGCTTTTGCATCCATTCTCTCGGAGGGGAAACCCATTCGTTTAACAGGTCAGGACAGTGAACGCGGGACATTTGCCCATCGACATCTTGTCTTGCATAATCCTAAAACAAATGAAAGATTCTTACCGTTGCACCATATTCCTGAAGCAAACGCTACCTTTTCCATTTATAACAGTCCATTATCTGAAGCGGCTGTTCTTGGATTTGAATATGGATACAGTGTTCAATCTCCAGAATCACTTGTCTTATGGGAAGCCCAATTTGGTGATTTTGTAAATGCTGCACAAGTCATTATTGATCAATTCATTGCTGCGGGTCGTGCAAAGTGGGGACAAAAGTCGAGTCTTGTGATGCTTCTGCCCCATGGATATGAAGGGCAAGGACCTGAACACTCCAGTGGACGAATGGAACGGTTCCTTCAATCTGCTGCAGAAAACAATTGGATTGTGGCCAATCTAACCTGTGCTGCCCAGTATTTTCATATTTTAAGAAGGCAGGCTCTACTAACGGACACGGAGGAAGCTCGACCGCTCATTATTATGACACCAAAAAGCTTGCTGCGTCATTCGCTAACAGGCTCACCAGGTTCTGAATTAAGCAACGGGAAATTCACCCCTATAATCGAGCAAAAAGGAACAGGAGACCAAGTAGGAAAAGTGAAACGACTCCTCCTTTGCAGTGGGAAGATTGCCATTGATTTAGCCTCAGATATAGAAGAATTACCAAGGGAAGAGCTAGAAACATTGCACATTGCACGTGTCGAACAACTTTACCCTTTTCCCAAAAAGGAAATTCGAGAAATCATGTCCAGATTTTCAAATTTAGAAGAAGTTAAATGGGTCCAAGAAGAACCTAAAAATATGGGAGCTTGGCCTGTTATTCAATCATACCTAAGAGAAATCGTGTCTGAAAATGTATCAATTGCATACATAGGTAGACCGAAACGTTCAAGTACGGCGACGGGTGAACCACATATTCATAAAATGGAACAATCCATGATAATCGAGGAATCGTTAAGTGTAAGTAAAAGGGGGGAGCATGAATGATTGAAATTAAGGTACCAGAACTAGCTGAATCCATTTCAGAAGGAACGATATCAAAGTGGTTAAAACAAGTTGGAGATTATGTCGAAAAAGGTGAGCCTATTGTTGAACTTGAAACAGATAAAGTGAATATAGAAATCAATAGCGAGCAAAGCGGAGTGGTAAAAGAGTTTCTATTTCAATCAGGTGACAATGTAGAAGTGGGTCAAGTCATAGCCCGTTTAGATGAAAACCAGATACAATCCGGAGTCACACAACTAGACGAGACCCTACAGAAAAAAGAAGACCAAAAACAAGACACCCCATCTGTTGCAGCTCCTGTAAAAGATGAACAAACATTGAGCCCTGCAACTAGCAAGGCGGATCAACATCGTAAACCCATTGCCTCTCCAGCAGCAAGAAAGAAAGCAAGAGAGCTAGGCATCGATTTAAACGAAATACCGTTTCAGGATCCACTTGGAAGAGTTAGATCTGGTGATGTTGATGCTTATAAACAATCACTAAATGGGAAAAGTGAATTGTCCCAAAACGAAAAACATGCTGCACAAATAAAAACGGTAGACGTTGATGAGCGAATAGAACGTGTCAAAATGTCAAGACGTCGACAAACCATTGCGAAAAGGCTAGTTGAAGCCCAACATACAGCTGCTATGCTTACAACCTTCAATGAAGTCGATATGACCGCCATAATGGATTTGCGAAATCGTCGCAAAGATTCTTTTTATAAAAAGCATGGAGTGAAGCTAGGGTTTATGTCTTTTTTCACTAAAGCAGTCGTTGGAGCCTTAAAAGAATTTCCGTTACTAAATGCCGAAATTCAGGATAACGAAATTCTGATTAAGAAATTTTATGACATTGGAATTGCCGTTTCCACGGATGATGGTTTAGTTGTCCCTGTACTCCGGAGTGCTGATCAATTAAGCTTTGCAGGAATTGAAAAAGAAATGGGTCACTTATCCGAAAAAGCAAGAGCCAACACACTTGGGTTAAGCGACTTATTGGGTGGGACCTTTACCATCACAAATGGTGGAGTGTTTGGCTCTCTTTTGTCAACGCCCATTCTTAACACCCCACAGGTTGGTATCCTTGGCATGCATACCATTCAAAAGCGTCCTGTAGTCATCGATCGCGACGATACGGTAGAAGTCAGACCGATGATGTATCTAGCTCTTTCCTATGACCACCGAATTGTTGACGGGAAGGACGCTGTTCAATTTTTGGTGAAGGTAAAACAGTTAGTAGAGGACCCAGAGGATTTGTTATTAGAGGGGTAGTGAGCTTAGTGTAGAGGAAAGTCTTACTATTCTCTACACTTTTTCGTTTGAAGTAGGTTAAACTGTAACGTTTGTAGTAGAACAAGGTCAAAATTGAACTCAAGCCAGTAACGTAATTTAGACAGATCATTGATTCAGGATTCTAAAGATAGTCTCGAGTCATTCGAGCTGTCTTTTTTGCTTGTTTCTCTTTATATAATGAAGTGTTGCCATAGAATGGGGTTATTTGGCTAATCGCCGATATAATCAAATAATCGCCGATATAATCAGCTAATCGCCGATATAATCAGCTAATCGCCGATATAATCAGCTAATCGCCGATATAATCAAATCGCCGATATAATCAGCTAATCGCTGATATAATCAAATAATCGCTGATATAATCAGATAATCGCCGATATAATCAGATAATCGCCGATATAATCAGCTAATCGTCGATATAATCAAATAATCGCTGATATAATCAGATAATCGCCGATATAATCAAATAATCGCCGATATAATCAGCTAATCGTCGATATAATCAAATAATCGCCGATATAATCAGCTAATCGCCGAAATAAATCAGCTAATCGCTGATATAAACAGATAATCGCCGATATAACCAGCTAATCGCCGATATAATCAGCTAATCGTCGATATAATCAGCTAATCGCTGATATAATCAGCTAATCGCCGATATAATCGGATAATCGCCGATATAATCAAATAATCGCTGATATAATCAGCTAATCGCCGATATAATCAGATAATCGCTGATATAATCAGCTAATCGCCGATATAATCAAATAATCGCTGATATAATCAGATAATCGCCGATATAATCAGCTAATCGCCGATATAATCAAATAATCGCCGATATAATCAGCTAATCGCCGATATAATCAAATAATCGCTGATATAATCAGCTAATCGCTGATATAATCAGCTAATCGCCGATATAATCAGCTAATCGCCGATATAATCAAATAATCGCCGATATAATCAGCTAATCGCTGATATAATCAGCTAATCGCCGATATAATCAAATAATCGCCGATATAATCAGATAATCGCCGATATAATCAGCTAATCGCCGATATAATCAAATAATCGCCGATATAATCAGCTAATCGCTGATATAATCAAATCGCCGATATAATCAGCTAATCGCTGATATAATCAAATAATCGCTGATATAATCAGCTAATCGCTGATATAATCAGAAAATCGCCGATATAATCAGATAATCGCCGATATAATCAGCTAATCGCCGATATAATCAAATAATCGCCGATATAATCAAATAATCGCTGATATAATCAGCTAATCGCCGATATAATCAGCTAATCGCCGATATAATCAGCTAATCGCTGATATAATCAAATAATCGCCGATATAATCAGCTAATCGCCGATATAATCAAATAATCGCCGATATAATCAGCTAATCTCCGATATAATCAGCTAATCGCCGATATAATCAGCTAATCGCCGATATAATCAGCTAATCGCCGATATAATCAAATAATCGCCGATATAATCAAATAATCGCTGATATAATCAGCTAATCGCCGATATAATCAGCTAATCGCCGATATAATCAAATAATCGCTGAAAAAACGGAGATTCCAACCTATTTTAATCCCCACCCTTCAGTAAAATCCGTTGCAATCTGTGATGGAGGATCAATTTAGAAGGAAAAATACAGAATTATCTTCAGAATCAGCATAAAAAACTGTTTTCACTTACTAAAATGCTAAAAAACAATGATTAGATCAAAATAGTATTCTAGGCCATGCCTCATTTGGACTTGATCTGCGTGCAAACCAACGAAGCCATGAACAAGCTCGTTGAAAAAATTGAACAGATTGTAAAAGCTCTCGAAGTTTTATTTCAAAGTCAAAATCTTGAAATGAATGCGCACATCGTTGCAGCTCTACTAAATGTGGATGCACAGCATATGATGGAACTCGCTATATAAGATGTATTAGGGGTAGAAAACTCAGAACCACCCATTACGATGACCGGGGGAGATGATTTTCATTTTTATACCATTAAACGACCACACTTAGAGGCAACGATGCTGGGTCTTGGATGTAACCTAGTTCCTGGTTTACATCATCCCAATATGACCTTTGATCATGTTGCCCTTCTAGATGGAACGGCAATCTTAGCAAAAGCAGTACTACTCACGCTAGAAAAAGGGAGTGAGGATAAAAATGTTTCAAATTAAACGATTGGAGAAAATAAAAGATATTGAAACGGTAGAGACCATTGAACAACAAATATGGAAGAAACCACCTACTCCCTTTCACCAAACATATACAGCTTCTAAGAATGGGGGTCTTGTACTGGGTGCCTATAAAAACGAGAAACTAGTAGGTTTTCAGTATAGCTTTTCTGGTTTTAAAAATGGTGAATCCTATCTTTGCTCTCATATGCTTGGTATTCTTCCAGATTATCAAAAGAATGGTTTAGGCTATGAAATGAAACTCGTTCAGCAGAAGCTTGCACTTGAAATGGGCTATTCCCTCATTGTTTGGACCTTTGATCCATTAGAGAGTGTAAATGCCTACCTAAACCTTCATAAGCTAAAAGGAATTGGTGCCACGTATTTGGAAAACCATTATGGAACGATGAAAGATTCATTAAACCAAGGCTTGCCTACTGATCGTTTTTTAGTAGAATGGTGGATTCGAAGTGAGCATGTTACGAAGGGGAATAAGGGGTATGAAGAACAGCCATTTACACCTATGCTAGAAACAGAGCTTACTAAAGAGGGTTTTCCAACCATTATTGGAGAAAATAACAGAAAAGCCGACCAACGGGTAGTTTATGTCCCGGTACCAGAGAATATCCAACAAATGAAAAAGGAACAGCCTGAGCTTGCTAAAGAATGGCGCTTTAAAACAAGAGAGATTTTTCGAGCACTATGTCAAGAAGGGTATATAGCAGAGGATGTAAAGCGTGATACGAACAAACGAATCAGTTATTATATGTTTAAGAAGCGTCATCATTTACCACTGAACAATGTAGAGGAGGAAACAACATGACCCATATGGATATTCGAGAGGTGATCCTACATCGACTCGTGATGAAATTAAATGATCCATTCACAACAAGCTTTGGAAGTTTTCAGGAGAAAGAGTTTTTTGTCATCGAAATGACGGATCAAGATGGTTGTAGTGGTTTCGGTGAATCGGTTGCTTTTTCAAGCCCATGGTATAGTGAGGAGACGGTTGAAACGAACGAGCACATGATGAAGGATTTGATGATTCCTTTATTATTCAAAGCTCCACTTTCACACCCTAATGAGGTTTCCGAACGATTTGCCCCCATTAGACGAAATAATATGGCCAAATCAGCATTAGAAGGGGCAGTTTGGGATCTATTTGCGAAAAAGAAGAATCAAACGCTTGCCCAAGCCCTTGGTGGTGAAAAAAAGCAGATTGACGTAGGAATTAGTATTGGAATTCAGCCATCTGTTCAGGACCTATTAAGGGTAGTTGGTACCCATGTAGAGAGTGGCTATAAGCGTATCAAAATCAAAATTAAGCCAGGCTGGGATTATGAGGTGCTAAAGGAAGTTAGAAAACAGTTTCCTTCGATTTTGATGATGGCTGATGCGAACTCTGCTTACTCTTTGGGTGACATTGAGCAGCTAAGGAAGCTTGATGAAGTAGGTTTAATGATGATCGAACAGCCATTAGCTCATGATGACATCATCGATCATGCCAAATTACAAACTGCCATTCAAACACCGATTTGTTTAGATGAGAGTATACATTCTTTAGAAGATGCAAGAAAGGCGATTGAGCTCGGAAGCTGTCAGATAATTAATATTAAAATAGGTCGTGTCGGTGGGTTAACCGAATCAATTAAGATCCATGACTTTTGCCAACAGAAGGGTGTTCCTATTTGGTGCGGGGGAATGCTTGAAGCGGGAATTGGCCGGGCCCATAACATTGCTCTAACTTCTTTACCTCACTTTACCTTACCAGGAGATACAGCTGCATCAGCCATGTATTGGGAAAAGGATATTATCGAACCAGAAGTCATTGTGAATAATGGTACCATTACCATCCCATCTAATCCAGGGATAGGTTATGCCCTGAACCGTCTTATTTTGGAAAAGTATCGCGTCGAGAAAAAAGTACTAGTAAATTCAAAATAAGGTATCTTTTAAAAATAAACCTTAGCTGAAATTAGATGAGATTGGTTCGTAAGCCTCAAGTTATTGAAAAAAGATGTCACATTCCTTGAACTTGCGCATATAGTAACTCTTGTGAGCTAAGTAGAGGTAAGGGGATGAAAAAGAAATGAATGGATATCAAGTAAATACAACGACTCCCATTGAAACAAAATCTGTTTCTGGTTACAAGGTAATTGAAATCAATGTATCAAATACGCCGAATTCTTTGTATGCAGTTGTTACACCTATTAAAATAAAAGAGTAATACTGTGCAATTCGAATATTCTATCGTTCATCAACCATCCTTTTTTTCACTTACATAAAAGGATGGTTTTTTCTTTTACACAATGAGAACCGAAAAAAACGTTCCTACTTATTGTAAAAACGCACTTTTTTTGCTGTATCAGGAACAGGCCTAGCAGTTAGGGTTTATGGCTAAGCAATTTAATAGATTGACAGATATAATTACTGTGATGTAGGATTATACATATAATAGACTTCAACAATTGAATAAGACCTCACTTTTACTAGTGAGGTAGAGGTGCAATATTTAACAGTCCTTGGTATGGCTTAGAGAAGCGATGATACGTTGGAGAAGGAAATGTTGCCGAAGCATGTGATAGACTCACTATCTCAGGCTGGGTCTGCAGTTAAGAACTGCAGGACTGTCTCAATAAGCTACCTTAGTTTATTGAGTTGTGCTATCTCCAAATGGGATAAGTTGAGGAATTAGGGCAAGTTTGTATACTGCGACCTGAGTTCATCTCGGGTCGTTTTTTGCGTTTAGAAATATGCCTATTTACAAAAAAGGAATACCGTTAACAGTAGTATGCACTTACATCAAAAGGGGAGACGGATTACTCATGAGAAAAAAATTATCTATATTTTTAGCAACAGCTCTTTCAGCAATGATTCTTTTAACAGGGTGTGGAACTAGTTCTACTACTGGTAGTGGAACAGATGCGGATACATTTAAGGTAGGCCTTGAAGCCGGATATGCACCGTTCAACTGGACTCAAATGGATGATTCCAATGATGGAGTAAAAATGGACGGCAGCGCGGAGTATGCTGGCGGCTATGATGTTGAAATTGCGAAAAAGATCGCTGAAGGATTAGGAAAAGAATTAGTGATTGTGAAAACAGAATGGGATGGACTTGTACCTTCTTTAACTTCAGGTAAAATTGATGCCATTATCGCGGGAATGTCCCCTACGGCAGAAAGAAAAGAAACAATTGATTTCTCAGAGAACTACTACAAATCAGATCTAGTCATCGTTGTGAAAAAAGGCAGTAAATATGAAAAGGCGACTTCGATTCAAGATTTCAAAGGTGCAAAAATTACAGCTCAATTAAATACGTTCCACTATTCAGTCATTGAACAAATTAAAGGCGTTTCACTAGAGCCAGCAATGGATAATTTCCCAGCCATGAGAGTAGCACTTGAATCAGGCGTCATCGATGGATATGTATCCGAACGTCCAGAAGGTGTGAGTGCATCTGCTGCAAATGATAACTATGCTATGGTTGAGTTTACAGAAGGATTTGAAACATCAGAGGATGATACAGCAATCGCTGTAGGTCTTGAAAAAGGAAGCGAATTAACAGAAAAAATTAATAAAATACTAGCAGGAATTTCAGAAGAAGACCAAAAGAGCATCATGGATGCTGCGATTAAGAATCAACCAGCAGCAAAATAATAGAGTAGGAGAAACCGGCTGCGAGTTACTGTAGTCGGTTTCAAATTTAAAAAGGAGGAGTATCATGAGCACCGAGTGGGTAGTGAAAATCATCTTAGAAAACTGGCCAATGTTTCTTCGTGGAGCTGGTGTGACACTCTTAATTGCCTTAGTGGGTACGATACTTGGAGGGATCATTGGTTTATTAATAGGAGTGATCCGAACGATTCCAATGCCTGATCGAGGAGTAAAAAGAGTCGTATTGAAAGTAACAAATACCATTTTAACTATTTATATTGAAGTATTCCGAGGAACACCAATGATTGTGCAAGCCATGGTCATTTTTTATGGGTCGGCTATGGCATTTGGACTAGATATGGACCGGTTGGTTGCTGCCATTATTATTGTATCCATAAATACGGGGGCTTACATGGCAGAGATTGTTCTCGGAGGGATTGTTTCGGTTGATAAGGGACAGTCAGAAGCCGCACATGCGATTGGGATGAACCATGTTCAAACGATGTATAATGTCGTTTTGCCACAAGTTATTCGAAATATTTTACCCGCAACAGGTAATCAATTTATCATCAATATAAAAGATACCTCAGTACTTAACGTCATTTCTGTATCCGAGTTATTCTTCCAAACTAAATCCATCGCTGGAAACAATTTCAGATACTTTGAATCCTTCTTTGTTGCGAGTGCAATCTATCTCTTCTTGACGTTAACTGCAACTATTATTCTACGAATCATTGAAAAGAGGCTTGATGGTCCGGACAATTACAAAAAGATCAGTACACATATTCACGTCGAAAAAAAAGAAACTGGAATGAATGTATAGAGGGGTGAGGTAAAGGAATGCAGAAAATAATTGATATTCAACATCTAAGTAAATCCTTTGGCACACATCTTGTACTAAAAGATATCGATTTTTCAGTGGATAAAGGAGAAGTAGTCTGTATTATCGGCTCCTCAGGTTCTGGTAAATCCACTCTTCTCAGATGTGTAAATCTTCTAGAAAAGCCAAGCGGTGGCCAAATTATTTTTAATGGTGAAAATATTCTAGATGAAAATCATGATGTTCATGCATACCGCAGACGACTCGGAATGGTTTTTCAACAATTCAACCTTTTTAACAATCATGATGTGTTAAACAATTGTGTGGTCGGACAAGTAAAGGTGTTAAAACGTTCCAAGGAAGCGGCAGAAAAAGTAGCTCTAAAATACTTAAAAGTGGTTGGAATGGATCAATATGTAAACGCGAAACCAAGACAACTATCTGGTGGGCAAAAGCAACGTGTTGCGATTGCTAGAGCTCTTTCTATGGAGCCAGACGTGATGCTGTTTGATGAACCCACATCTGCCCTAGATCCAGAAATGGTTGGTGAGGTTCTTAAAGTAATGAAGGAATTGGCTGAAACCGGCCTAACGATGTTAATCGTCACGCATGAAATGGAATTTGCAAAAGAAGTATCAGACCGTGTCGTCTTTATGGACAAAGGTGTGATTGCGGAAGAAGGAAGTCCAGAGCAAATCTTCCATACTCCAAAAGAGGAACGGACGAAGGAGTTTTTGAAGCGTACGATAAAGATGTGAACGTCTCTTTAAAGGATGAGTTAGTAAGAATGTAGAGTTCTCGATTTATATGGACAGACAAAAAAGTAACCACCTTTCCCTCCCCAAGGACAGAGGCTGGTTACTTTTTTAAAAGATAAGAAAGTATAAGTTTTTTCAAACAGGGTCTATGTCTAGCTCCAGCGGCTTGACCCTCGAGGTAAAATGACCTGAAGCAAATAAAAGGGAAGATCACCCTTTTTTTGCTTCAGAACATTTGTTTGCGGGTCTGAAGAAGCCGCTTACGCTTTTCTTATGACCTCAAAAATAGCATCAATTGTATAGTTATTTGAAAATTTAAATAGTAGTATACAAATGTCTTGAATTATACTAAACTAAAACCAATGAATGTCGAAAACTGTCGAACCGCTATTGGTCTAAATCTCATATGTTCTTTGGTTGTTTGCTTCATACTAAATTATACTAAAAGAGGGGAACACCTATGAAGAACCTATCCATCAAGTATAAGCTGTTTAGTATTGTTCTAATTCCTATTATCAGTCTATTACTACTAACCGCATACTCCATTACGAACATGGTCAAAGTTAATGACAATCTTTCTAAACGACTTTATGATGAAAGTTTAGTCGTTACCTCTCAATTATTGAATGCAGACCGTGACTACTACCAGGCGATGCTAGCTTTTGAAATGAGTATGATAGATAAGATTAGTACCGGCAAAATCGAAACCTCGAACTTATCTTCCTTTACCGAAAATACGGACCAAGTAAAAGAACGTGTTGTTTCTTCACAAAAAATTATGGATGGAAATAGAGTAGTGTTTGAAAAATTACTAGAATCAGAATCTGGAACCAATGCGTTTCAAAATTTTGATGAATTTTTAACCTTGATTGAGGATTGGCAAACACTTTCTAATCAAGTACTTGATCAAGAAGTGAATTTAAACTCCTCTTTAATCGTTCAGCAGGAAGAAATATTTGAACAATCCAGAGATAAGCTTGATAATATTCAAATAATCATGGATGACTATGCGAAGACTCAAATCAAAGAGAATCAAAATCTAGTATTGAATTCAAGAAATGCCATGATGATCATTGGCTTCTTAGCATCATTAGTCTGCATAGTTCTTGCCTATTTTCTCATAACTAGAATTTCCAAAAGTCTTAAAAATCTTGCCTATTTATCTGAAGAAGTAGCAGACGGTAATTTAACCGTTCATATAGTTGAGAGAAATGAAAAAGATGAAGTGGGAAACCTTACCACTTCAATGAAGCGAATGGTTGCAAATCTTAAAGAACTGAACGAGCAGATTAATTATTCGGCAACAGAAGTGGCAGCAGCGTCAGAAGAATTATTTGCCAGCTCAGAACAAAGTACAAAAGCGGCTGAGCAAATTGTCACTATTACTCAGGATTCAGCAGAAGGAGCTGATAGCCAGCTTCAAATGGTCAATGGCCTTTCTTCTTCTATAGAGCAAATGTCAGCTGGGCTTCAACAAATCGCTGGAAATAGTGAGGAAATGAAAAGTGCGACTGAAGCGGCTACTGAAGCAACCATTAAGGGTAGTATGAGAGTAAAAGAAGTGGTAGAGCAGATGAAAGAGATCTCAATAACAGTTGGAGAGGCTTCACTGACTATTACTCAACTAGGTGAAAAAACAGAGCAAATTGAAGGTGTCATTCGAATTATTACACGTATAGCAGAGCAAACAAACCTTTTAGCGTTAAATGCAGCGATTGAAGCCGCCAGAGCAGGTGAGCATGGAAAAGGGTTTGCTGTTGTTGCAGATGAAGTTAGGAAGCTTGCGGAAGAATCAAAACAGTCTGCTACAAAAATCTCGGATACAATTAAAGATATTCAACTAGAAACAAATAAAGCTGTAAAATCAATGGTTGAAGGATCAGACAAAGTGACAGCAGGACTGCAATTCACAAATGAAGTCAACGGTCTATTTACAGAAATTGAAGGTGCCATAAAAAATGTTTCCGCTAAAGTGTTAGGTGTCGCAACATCGGCTCAAGTTATGGCCTCAGTAAGTAATGATATAGTAACCTCCATTCAAGGAGTAAAGGAGGTTGCAGAGGACTTTGTTCGCGCTAATCTTGAAAGCTCTGCCGCAACTGAGGAGCAACTAGCAACAATGGAAGAAGTAGCCTCATCCTCCCAATCATTATCTAAACTAGCAGATGACTTACAGGTACTTGTTTCTAATTTTAGAGTAAAGTAAATTATTGAATTATTAAGGCTAAAGAACTAAGCGCATCTCTGCTTAGTTCTTTTTGTTTGATAAATTGCGATCACCTATATGAATTAAGGGGCCTGGCCCCCGATGCGTTAATGTGTGAAAGTGATTTTTTAAATTTACCTTTTCAAATGTATCCTTAATAGATAAGCCCAACCTTATGATACAATCGGGATATTGAAATTTACGTTCGGTAAAGCATAGCTTCTAATTGTCCATCCAAAAAAAACGTAATTAACCATACTATTCTCTGGAAGGAGCGGGGCGTTTGAATCTAAAGATTAATCAAAAAAAAATTATAGACATGTGTGGTACCGTTTCCTTCAAAAGAGGGGAATCCTTTTATCGAACGAATAAAGTAATGATTGAAAATTACAGTGAAGATCACTGCGTTGCTACTGTCAAGGGAACGGAGGATTTTCACGTCACCATTGAAAAGGACAGCAATGGTAACCTTAAATCAACATGCAGCTGTCCTAAGCTCGCTTCCTTTCAAAAGGAATGTCAACATATTGCAGCTGTATTACTGTGCATTTCTGAAAACCAAAAAACAGGAAACAAGCTATTTCATTCAGATTCTGACTACATGCAAAATGCATTAACAGAAGGGTTGCTGACTTTATTTAATGATCAGCCTATACGCTCAAGCAGGCATCAGCTTCACTTTGAAACCAGGGAAGTCCTTACAACAGCATTTACATGTAAGCCTTACAACATAGGCAAGGAACGCTACCTATTGGGAATAGAAATGAAAATCGGTATTACACCTGTACAAAACATCCGAGATTTTCTGCAGCAAGTGAAGAGTGGCAACCCCTGCTTGCTGTCCATGACTTTTTCGTACGACCCAAGCCTTCATTGCTTTCAAGTGGAAACAGATGATGTTTTACAGATGCTCTATCAAGTAATGCATGATGAGAAAGTGTTTCTAGGTGCCCTACCTGAAGAAATGGATGTTGAAATTAGCCGTAACATTTTACTACTTCCGCCCTCTTCCTGGGAACAGCTTTTACCGTTACTAATAGTAGCACCCATGGTGAAACTAGAGTACAACGATGATACATATGAAGGTCTAAAGCTATCAAACGAAATCCTTCCTTTAAAGTTTGACCTGATCGAACATGAGCTTAATGGCTACCAACTCGTGACCTTTGGGTTAAGTGAAATAGTTGTGTTAGATTTTTATAACATCATTTTATTTGACGGGAAGTTATTACCACTTAAAAGTGAGGACTGCAAGCGACTCTCTGATCTTAAAGGAATGCTGAAAAATTCCAAAACAAATCAAATTAACATCCCTAAAGAGCAAATTGGCCGTTTTATAGAAAAAGTGATTCCTGGGTTGAAGAAACTAGGTATTGTTCAGCTATCGACTAGTATTTCAGACCAATTGATGAATACACCGTTGATTGCTAAGCTATTCTTAGATCGTGTGAAAAATCGACTTCTAGCTGGTCTTGAGTTTCACTATGAAAATATGGTCATAAATCCATTGGAAAACCGGGAACTTCGATCAGGAACCACGTTTGTTAGGGATGTGGACAAGGAAGAAGCAATCCTACAGTTTATGGAGGAAAGCTTGTTTGTTAAAACAGACGGCGGCTATTATTTACACAATGAAGAATTGGAGTATAAATTTTTATATAATGTCGTTCCAAAACTTCAGAAATTAGTACAACTATATGCAACGACGGCTGTTAGAAGCCGGATTTTCAGGGGAAATGCACGACCGAAGATTAGGGTGATGGTCAAAAAAGAACGGACCAATTGGTTGGAATTCAAATTCGAAATGGAAGGCATTCCTGACGAACATATACGGGAGATCTTGCAAGCACTAGAAGAAAAGCGGAGATATTATCGCTTGCGAAACGGATCACTACTCTCTTTGGAAACAAGGGAATTTGAAGAAATCCATCGTTTTCTTCATGCAATACCTATCCAAAATGAAGATTTGGAAAGTGGACTGAGTCTACCAATTGTGCAAGGACTTCAGCTACTTGATTCGGTTCAAGATAGTAACGTGTTAACGGTTGAAGAATCGTTCAGACAGTTCTTGGAAAATATCCAGAATCCAGGGAATCTGGAGTTTGAGGTACCAAAATGTGTAGAGTCGATTTTACGAGACTACCAAACTCGAGGCTATAGATGGATGAAAACACTTGCCAGATATGGTTTTGGAGGGATTTTGGCAGATGATATGGGACTGGGGAAAACGCTACAAGCCATCACGTTCATTTTATCAGAACTTCCCAACATCCGTAGTAGGAAGCTCCCAGTTCTGATTGTTTGTCCGTCCTCTTTGACGTATAACTGGCTTCATGAACTGATGAAATTTACCACGGATGTAAAAGCTGTTGTTATGGTTGGCGATAAAACAGAGAGGGTAGCATTCCAAAAGGAAGTACTAACTATGGATGTCATCATTACTTCCTATCCGTTGTTACGTCGGGACGTCAAGTGGTTTGAAAAACAACCCTTTCATACAGTGTTTTTTGATGAGGCTCAAGCATTCAAGAATCCTGTGACACAAACGGCACGAGCAGTGAAAAAGATCCAGTCAGATTATCGCTTCGCCCTTACAGGTACACCGGTAGAAAATTCATTAGAAGAGTTGTGGTCCATTTATCACGTTGTCTTTCCTGAGCTATTCCGGGGGTTAAAGGAATACAGTAACCTCTCAAGAAAAACAATTGCTCGAAGGATCTCACCCTTTCTACTTCGTCGGATGAAAGAGGACGTTCTTTCTGAGCTTCCTGAAAAAATCGAATCAATAGAATCAGTGGAGCTGCTTTCTGACCAAAAGAAGCTATACGGTGCCTATTTAGCAAAACTGCGACATGACACATTAAAACATCTCGACAAGGATACACTCCGAAAAAATCGTATCAAAATTCTAGCAGGTATAACAAGGCTACGACAGATTTGTTGTCATCCTGCTTTGTTCGTAGACGGCTATAAAGGAAGCTCAGCGAAATTTGAACAGCTATTGCAGATTTTAGAAGGAGCTAAACTATCTGGAAGAAGAGTGTTGATTTTCTCGCAATTTACGAAAATGCTACAGATTATTGGAAGAGAGTTAGCAAATCAAGGTAAGTCTTTTTTCTACCTAGATGGACAAACCCCATCAGAAGAACGAGTGGAAATCTGTAACCGATTTAATATTGGTGAGCGTGAATTGTTCCTTATTTCCTTAAAAGCAGGAGGTACAGGCCTCAACCTAACAGGTGCCGATACCGTCATCCTCTATGACAATTGGTGGAATCCAGCCGTCGAGGAACAAGCAGCGGACCGTGCTCATCGCATGGGTCAGACAAATGTCGTCCACGTCATCAAGCTTGTTGCCAAAGGAACAATTGAAGAAAAAATGAATGAACTACAAGATAAAAAGAGACATCTCATTGAAGAAATCATCCATTCAGAAGAGAAAGTTTCTTCAGCTCTAACCGAAGAAGACATTCGGGAGTTGTTAATGATTTAAGGACACCGTGTAGTATCTTCGTCTAATAAAAAGAAAAAGAAGGAACCACTTTTCTCTAACATGAGCTAAGTGTGGTTGCTTCTTTTTTATGACCCTTTTTATTATCAATTTACAGCATTACTAGTAGTTACTATGACTTCGGAATTTCGCAACCAAACTCATCGCAAACGACACCATCTGTAGCAATTACCTCTATGAATGGACCATCTTGCTCCAAAATTTGGTTCATAGCTTGAACAAATGTTTCAGAGGATTGAGCTCCGGAGACTGCGTATTTTTTGTTGATGAGGAAATACGGAATACTTCTGATCCCAAGCTTAGATGCTTCTTGTTCATCTGCACGAACCTCATCACTCATACCGCCGTTCTCAAGCATTCCAGCAACTGCTTCTCCATCCAAACCTACTTCTTTTGCCAACTGAATTAAGGTAGAATGGTCCCCGATATGCTTGGACTCGGTGTAGAAAGCACGTAATAGTCTGTCTGTCATCTCATTCATTAACCCTTGTTTTTTCGCGAAAATAGTCAAACGGTGAGCGTCAAACGAATTGGTTAAGATCATCGTATCAAATTGGAAATCCAATCCAACCTCACGTGCCATTTGCACAACATTTTGAGTATTAGCCTTTGCTTGTTCGATACTGATCCCATACTTACCGCTTAATTTCTCATATATATTTTCTTTCACATCTTTTGGGGCAGTAGGATCTAATTCAAAGCTTCTATATACAACTTTAACCGGATGTTCGACCTTCTTGAGAGCGTCCTCCAGACGCTTTTTGCCAATATAGCAAAATGGTCAAGCAAAGTCAGTCCACATTTCAATTAACATCGCGATAACCTCCTCCATTTCATGAATTCCATTTTAGTATAGCTAGATGGTCTGATTTAGTCCAATAAACTGCTTGGTATTTTGAATATATTGCATACCCCAAAAATATATATAAATAGCACATAGTAGAAATGTTAATTCGTGTAAAACTTAGAAAAGAGGTGCGTGAGAAGTATGAATGGGAGCGGAAGTTTAACAGTAAATGCTAGCATAGAGAAAACTTGTGCTGGCTTATATAATACAGATGTTTTGGTCAAATGCTTGATGGGATGTAAAAAACTTAAATTAATCGAAAATAACAAGTATCTGGCTGAGCTATCTATTGGAATACCACCTGTAAATGGAAAATATGAATCTATCATTGAGATTGAAGAAATCGAAAAGGCAAAAACGTATAAACTGATCATCACAGCAGAAGGGGACGCAGGAAACGTCAAGGCAACTGGCCTTATAAATCTTTTGGAAGAACAAAAAAATAAAACAAATCTAAGTTACACCTTTGAAGCCGAGGTAGGTGGAAAAGTTTCAATGGTCGGAGGGAAGATCTTAAACGGAGTAGGAAAGTTAATCATTCAGGACTTTTTTAAGAAATTTGGGAAGGAGTTAGGGAGGATTTAATATTTTTTAGTTTTGCTGGTACAAACAACTCTGGGTAGCCGTTGGCTTATCCTGCATGACCTTGTAAGGATCAGGTGATAGTAGCACCTGATCTTTTTATGTATTTTATCTAAAAATTTGATAGAGGCTTTATCCCTCATTCTATGCAGCTGTTTTTTTAATGAACCAAATCGGAGCGTCTGAGTTACCTTTTGGCCCTTCTTTTTAGTATGATTAACTTTATGATTTGAAACTTTGGGACAAGGTGCCTGTCCGAGACTGCTGAAAAAGTCCGCTTTCTAAAGAGTATGTGTTGAAACTACCTGTTGATGTCCACTCCAGGATGCACCATTCCCCGGGGTGGGCGGAAAGCCTCCTCGGCGCACGAATGGAAGGCTTTTTCACGATCGTGAAAAAGCCTAGGTCTCACCTGTCCCACTCTTCCCGCAGGTGCCCTAGCACCTTCCGAACAATCAACATATTCTCCCTTAATTAACTCTTTTTTCTTATACACTTACTTTTTCAGTGATCTCTGCCTGTCCCCATGTACCATTCATAAAGTAGGAGGGGTTTTTAATGGAAATTGGTGTAAGCACGTTTGTAGAGACAACACCGGATGTTGTAACCGGTGAGGTGGTGAGTCATGCACAGCGATTACGTGAGGTTGTAGAAGAAATTATTCTAGCGGACCAGGTAGGATTAGATGTATTTGGTGTGGGAGAGCATCATCGGGAAGATTTCGCAGCATCTTCACCTGAAGTGGTGCTTGCTGCAGCTGCTTCGCAAACGAAACGGATTCGACTGACAAGTGCAGTTACGGTGCTATCTTCTGCTGATCCAGTACGTGTGTTTCAAGATTTTGCAACACTCGACGGTATTTCAAACGGACGTGCAGAAGTCATGGCAGGGCGTGGATCTTTTATCGAATCCTTTCCGCTATTTGGGTACGATTTAAATGACTATAATGAACTGTTCGAAGAGAAGTTAGAATTGCTGTTAAAGATTCGCGACTCTGAAAAAGTAACCTGGAAGGGAGGTCACCGTCCGGCCATACATCAGTTAGGTGTATACCCAAGACCAGTACAAAATCCTTTGCCAGTTTGGATTGGTAGTGGAGGAAATTCAGAATCGGTTGTCCGCGCAGGCTTACTTGGATTGCCACTAGTTTTAGCAATTATCGGAGGTAGTCCATTGCAGTTTGCACCACTCGTGCAACTATATAAAGACGCGGCAGCACATGCTGGACATGATCATACGAAGTTGCCGGTCGCCTCGCATTCTCATGGTTTCATTGCAGAAAATACGCAGCTAGCCGCAGACAAATTTTTCCCTTCTACCCAGCAAGTCATGAATGTACTTGGACGGGAGCGAGGATGGGGCCATTATAATCGAGATAGCTTTGATGCCGCACGTAGTTTTGAAGGGGCCTTGTATGTAGGTGATTCGAAGACGGTTGCCGATAAAATCATCCACCTTCGAAAGAACGTAGGAATAACCCGTTTTATGCTGCACGTACCTGTTGGCTCAATGCTTCATGAGGACGTAATGAAAACCATCGAACTGTTGGGAAAAGAAGTCGCCCCAATGGTTCGCGAAGAAGTAGGTAGATGGGAAGCTGAGAACCAAGGCTAACATCATAGGACGAAGGGACAGGTTTCTTGTCCCTTCGTCACTTTTTTTATAAAGCTAAACCCTTTTTTAGTTCTATTCACTATATATAGAGTGGATACTTTTTATAAAGGGAGAATGAGACATGAATAGAAGAAAAGGAAATCGTCAGAAGGTCAAGATTTATGGGTTTAAATTTCCACAGGCTCTCCTTGAAGATATGAGAAATTTTCAGGTCGAAAACAATATTCAAATTCCAGCAAGTGCTCATCCAGCCATGATCGCGATCTTAAAACAAATACATAGAGAAAAAACAACCAAAGGGGAAGTCCAGGAATTCAACCTTCCCGCATATGCATCCGAATGTAGAATGGCTTATTCTACTCTTTATGTAGGATTTAAGTTTTGGCTTCGTCACGGCTTCATCCAAGAGACTATTAATTCTGCAGGTATGCCTATTTATGTACTTCGAAACTATAAAGAATACTTTGAGACTGAAACGGGTGAAGACCTAAACTATTTTATCGTTCCTCATTCCCTCCTAGAGACGAATATCATCGCCGAACTTGTTCGTACTTCTAATGGAAAAACCTTCGAATTAATGCTTTCCTTTCTAACGCAATTCCGCCATGGCGTGGCTACCATCGACCATACTGATAAGATTGAGAAAATTAAACAGCTACGAAACATGAATACGTTAAAAAATCAGCTCGGTAAACGATCAAAAGGAGTACGAGAGGTTCTAGATATGCTGGCACCTTTATTTCACATTGAGTATGTTGGCCTACAGCACCGCGGGCAGCAGGTATGGATCCACCAGGTACAATTCTCCTTAAAAACAGACTGCGTCATTGAAAACTCCGATGCCTTCGAAGTAAGCCCCCTAGTCTCAAGTTTTAGTCAAATTGCAGAGAACGTTCTAACCGAGTTAAACATAACATACAAACCACGTGATTTATTTGACATCATGATCTCACTCAAGCAGGAAGTCATCAATGTGCTTAAATATGTGGCAAAGAATGACGGAGAGAACTCCTACTTCACTGAACGTGATGTCTGGATAGAAACCTACTACTATTCATGCATGCGTCGTTTTCAATCTAAAATCCAAGAACAGGTTAAATCAAACCAAGTCTTCAAATTTAGTAAGTCGATCGGTGCCTACTTCCGAACGGTCTTCCGCAATAACTTAAAATCCTTCATAGAACGCGAGATTCCAGCTGATTATATCCGTGAAGCCAATATGAAAGAGTTCCTTAAAACGGGTGAATTGCCAGAATTGCATCAATTGCTAACAAAATACTAGGTTTTAGGACAAGCCCTGTTTTCACCTTGAAAAAGCAAGGCTATTTGGTGTAGAGTAAAATAATGAAGAAACAATCAAGCTTTGCTCTGTAAACAATTTTGGCCCTTCTCCATTGGAGAGGGGCTATTTTGTGCGACGGGCAGTTGCACCTATGTAGAGAATCGCTCTACATGAAATGAACTTATATAGGTTGGGTTACGTTATTGCGGTAAAACGGACCCCGAATCCTGGAAGGTTATTTTTCACGGAGGTTATGAGACAGAGGGACAGGCTCCTTGACCCATTCCTTAGAGTCCTCTGTGGGACATAAAACCTGTCCCCTTGTCCTTCTCCCCTTGTCCTTCCTGGAGAAGTTCTTCTTCGATACCATTATTAAAAACTACGAGGATCTTGCCAGATTCACGGCAGACGGCAAAAAATGCGAAGTGTATATAGAATTGACTGCAGAAATTCTAGACTGCATGGAAGAAAGAACGACCCGAACAATCGCTTTTATAGGTGAAAAACAACAATGGCTGAAATAACCTGCAAGCTGTCGCTAATCACCTTGAAAAGCTAAGGAGTATCTACATTTCCATTGATGAAAACTTGTTGAAAAAGGATATTCGCACCCTGGATATTTTAATCCATCAGGTACATATAAATAACTCAGCTACTGGTCAAGTAAAAACGAAAACCAAAGGGCAAGTTGAGAAGAAAGCGAATCCACTTCAACACAGTTTGAATCTTTTAGTTGATAAGGACTTTGATGCCTTAAAGGGTACAAGAATCAATTACAGAGAAGTCACAAACAGTGAAGACGTTATTGAATTCTTAGAGACTCACAGCGATACAGCTGTTTTAAAATACACGACAGTCCTTGACTTGAAGCTACTTTTCTATATTTTGACAGGTGAGAGAATGGAGTTGAAGGGAAAAAAAGAGGATATGCTACTGGATATTAAGAGAAATATACGAGCGAGAAAGCGCGGGGAAGCATTTACAAAGACTATTTAAATTTATGATCAGAGCGACAACATTGAAAGCAGTGCCATTCTTTGAACTTTATTGTATACTAATTTCAAGTATTCTAATAAAAGCTCGTTCACTTATGAGGAGACATTAAAGCTTATGATAATGGCTTATGTCTCTCTTTATTTCATGTATATTAAAATGAAAAATCTATAATGGGTTGTACACTATGAATTTAAAACTATCGAAAAGAATGGGAGAAAGTCCCTTCAACTCATACATCAACAGCGTTTACTTACGATCTGATTGGAAAAACAGGAATTGTAATGACTCCAGGTGTTTCATTTGGAACACAATGGGAAGGCTATGTTCGAATTGCGCTTATTCATGACGAGCATCGATTAGGACGTGCAGTGAAGATGTTGAAAGATAGTCAAATCATAAATGGACTAGGAAGAATACTAAAGGAGGTATACAGTGGATTCCAGACAAACGATAATAGAAACGATGCGCAAGCGTCAATCTAGTAGAACCTTTGATACACAAAATATAACTGAAGCACATATAAACCTCATAAATAGTTACATAATTAGTGAAGAAAATTTAAGGGGACCACTTGGAAGAAAAGGCAAAATTGAAATGATTCAAGTGACCAAAAATGTATCAGAAAAGGGTATCAAGCTAGGGACATATGGATTTATAAAAAGTCCACGTGGATATCTTGTGGGGATTTGTGAGAATGATAAATACTCACTTGTGGATTTTGCGTATGTTTTCCATAAGCTCATTTTATATGTTGCAGAGTTAGGCATTGGCACATGCTGGATGGGTGGTACGTTTAACCGAACTTCATTCGAGAAGGAAATGTCCCTTAGTGAAGGGGAGTTTATCCCTTGCATTTCACCAATTGGCTACCCTAAGGATAAGCAAAGGATGTTTGATAAAGCACTCCGACGCGTTGTAAAGGCAGACAATAAAAAGTCGTGGGACCGGTTATTTTACCATTCCAATTTTGAAAACGCATTAACAAAAGAGAAAGCTGGATTTCTTGATACACCTATCGAGATGGTCAGGCTTGGCCCCTCTGCATCGAACAAACAGCCTTGGCGACTCGTGGTGTCTGAGGGTTTAGAAGCTTGTCATTTTTACATAGAACATACACCTAACTATAGCTCGAGCTTAGGCTATGACATGCAGTTATTAGATATGGGAATCGCGATGTGTCAGTATGAACTAGCATGCAAAGAACTAAATGTTCAAGGGAAATGGATAATAAATGAACCCAACGTTGAGTTACCGAATGAACAAACGGAGTATATTGTGAGTTGGGAGATTATCTAATGGCCGGTATTTAATGCGATATCACAAAAAAATGTATGCATCAATAAACCAAACAAACTCCTTTTGAATATATTTACCATAGCACCACAAGAGGGAGTGGGGTTCGTGGCAGTAAGATCAGCAACACCTTATGAGATGTTAATCATTAATAATCATCAAAGCATTGTGCAAACGGAAGCGACAATGGGGTATATAAAGCAGACAGACTTTATACCAAATCTAAATGAGTATTTTCATGGTCTTACCGATTACTTTGTCTTAGTTGAAAATGGAGTTTTCTGTGGCTGGGTTCTTGTTGGTGAAACCCATCATCCTTATAAAAATAAGGAAGCCTGTGCAATGGTACTAGAACTTTATATTTTTAAAAACTATCGTCAATATGGCTTTGGTCATGAACTAATGAAGCATGCAATTGCTGATTTTAAAAATCGAGGATTTAAATCAGTCCAACTAAACGTATTTGAAGGGAACCCAGCTAAGAAACTATATAGTAAACTTGGTTTTAAGGATATCTCTACGATGATGGAGAAAACCCTCTAATCATCTATTGTAATCATGATGAATTGAAAAAAAGTAACCGCCCCTTCCTCCCAAGGAATGAAGATCGGTTACTTTTTTTATACCACTTTAAAAATTGGCTTCTCGAAACCAGCAACTATAATTACCGACATTCATTTGGGACATGAGGGACAGGTCCCTTGTCCCATTTCAAAGAAACGGACAGAGTTTGTGTACCGTTTCCTTTACTTCTTAAACAATAATTGAATAAGTACAGCCCCTACCATTGCACCTAACGCTGAAATGCCAAACATCATGATATAAACAATTTCACCCAATGCAGCCATGCCAGGAGTGGGGAAAAAACTCGCTTTAAGAACAAAAACTAAGGCTACCCCGAACAATACAATACTAGGAGTCCATTTCAGCAGTTTAATCCTTGACTTAATAAACAAAAAGGGAATAAGGACACTACATAAGAACACAACAATGAAAAACGTCATATTTTCTCCTCCAACTATAAAAGTCTTACTATTATAGACGTTATTTTTTGGAAAGAGTTCCATCTAAATGAACACAGTGGAGCCTATTTTTAATTTTAGATATTGGGACGAGGGACCTGTCCCCTTGGCACATCCCCTCGGCACACCTGACACCTTGTCCTCTTTGCACATTCGTTTACAGATACTTTTGAGGAGAGTAAAATAAGAATTAGTTTAGTAAAAATCATTTTATAGATAGAAGGTGAGAACAGCTTGACTACATACACCGGAACAAAACGAATCCAACTTGCTATACTTTTAGGATCACTTGCGATTTTGGGACCATTTACAATTGATATGTATTTGCCATCCTTCCCTACGATTGTAAAAGAATATGAAACGACTGCTTCTTTCGTACAGATTAGTTTAACGACTTGCCTTTTAGGTCTAGGTTTGGGGCAATTGGTTATTGGTCCAATGAGTGATGTTCAAGGTCGTCGGAAGCCATTGCTTGTTTTTCTCATCTTGTATTTACTTGCTTCTGTAATGTGCGCGTTTGCACCAACAATTTATGTTTTCATCGGTGCTCGTTTTATTCAAGGCTTTGCAGCGGCGGGTGGAATCGTTATTTCTAGGGCTATCGTTCGTGACGTTTTTAGTGGGAGGGAACTGACGAAGTTTTTTGCGACTTTGATGTTAGTGAGCAATCTCGGTCCTATTATTGCACCAATTGCTGGCGGTGGAATCCTTGCATTTACCCATTGGTCAGGGGTCTTTATTGCTATGGCTTGTGTGAGCTTGATTTTATTTATAACGGTTTCTTTCAAACTAGAAGAAACATTACCAAAGGAAAAACGTGTACCGAGTAACTTCTTGCAAGTGTTGAAGAATTTTGGAATTTTATTAAAGAATCGAGAGTTTATCGGCTACGCATTGACACAAGGATTTATAATTGCAGGGATCTTTGCTTATGTTTCTGGAATTCCTTTTGTTTATCAAAATATTTATGGTGTGTCACCACAAGTATTCAGTCTATTATTTGGCGTAAATGGAATTGCGTTAATTATTGGAAGCCAACTAGTTGGTCGATTAGTCGATATCATTCCTGAGAGAACTTTTTTGAAAATTGGTTTATTGACTTCTACCACAGCAGGTGCCGCATTACTAATCGCTCTCCTATTAAAAGCACCACTTCTAGCGGTTGCCATTCCGATCTTCTTTTTAGTGGCTTGCATCGGGATTATTGCGACAACTTCCTTTGCTTTAGCAATGGAATCACAAGGTCATATTGCAGGAAGCGCCTCTGCACTATTAGGATTATTACCATTTATCCTTGGCTCATTAACGGCTCCACTTGTGGGAGTAGCAGGAGAATATTCAGCCATTCCAATGGGCATCGTTATATTATCAGCAAGCTTGCTGGCTGTGCTTTCGTATTATGGGTTAGTCAGAAAAGCATCGTTACGTGTTCAAACAGCAAAAAAAATCTCTTAATGTTAAAATAGATTCCGTAAACCATAGGAAAAGGAGAAATGAAAAATGAACTTTGTTACCTTAAACAACGGGTTAAAAATGGCACAACTTGGATATGGAGTATGGCAAGTAGCAGATGACCAAGCAGCCTCAGCCGTTTCGAAAGCAATAGAAGTAGGGTACACATCTATTGATACAGCCATGATCTACAAGAATGAAGTTGGTGTCGGGCAAGCGTTAAAAGAAACTTCTGTTCCTCGTGAAGAGTTATTTATTACGACAAAAGTGTGGAATAGTGACCAAGGCTATGAAAATACACTACGCGCCTTTGATGAAAGCTTAGAAAAATTAGACCTTGATTATGTCGATCTATATTTGATTCACTGGCCAACTCCTGAGTTCGATGAGTATGTGGATACATATAAAGCGTTAGAAAAGCTATACCACGATGGACGTGTGAAGGCCATTGGAGTGTGTAACTTCGAAATTGAACATTTAGAGCGTCTGTTAAAGGAATGTGAGGTTGTTCCCGTTCTTAACCAAGTTGAATGTCATCCATACCTTGCACAAAAGGAGTTAAAGGAGTTTTGTGCAAAGCACAATATCTTTGTAGAAGCGTGGAGTCCACTTGATCAGGGTGGGGAAGCGTTACAAGATGAAGCGATTAAGAAGATTGCTGAATCACATCGTAAAACTCCGGCACAAGTTGTGTTGCGCTGGCATTTACAAAATAATACGATTGCCATTCCTAAATCTGTGACACCATCTCGTATTGAAGAGAACTTTGATGTATTTGATTTTGAACTAACGGCGGATGAAATGGCGGAGATCGACGGACTAAATCGTAATAGACGTAATGGTCCACATCCGAATGATATGAATCATCGATAAAGTAATATAGAAAAGTGTAGAGTAGGCAACCTGCTCTACACTTTTTTTTGTCCAAATCACCGAGCTCTTTTACTATTACAAAACTTATTGCTAGAGAAAGTAGAAAAATACCCAATAGCTTAAAGAAGGGCGGATGATTCGTCTTCTGTCTTTTTTTCACAGTATGAAATTCGTCAAGGGATGGGTGATTTGTCCTTTAGTAACTCGTTCTGAGAGGGACACTGTCCCTAGAATTTGTGTAGGGTTAACCACATATAAATTAACAAAGTGGAATGAAAGAGGAGGGGATAAACATGCAACGATTTTACACTGTTCAACCAGGGGATACGGTATATCTTATTGCTAGAAGATGGGAGAATTCGATTGAGTCTCTCATTGCTGCAAATAACCTGGCTCCACCGTACACGATCTATATTGGACAGCAACTTTCTGTTCCACCCGGTGTTGATGAACTGTTATTATCGAAGCAAACCGTCTTTTGCCACCTTATGTGATCCAACCAGGTCAGTTGTTAAAAGTTCCACCTGGCGTTGCTTACTATGTTGTGCAGGCCGGTGATACGCTGTATCAAATTGCAAAACGATTTAATGTTACAACGGGAAGTCAAAGCAATTTTGAGAGAATTAGGGAGATAAACCGTCTTCCTTCTTATAATTTATATCCTGAAATGAAGCTCATCATTCCATACGCACCACCTGGGGACAATGGATTAATCGCATATGTCTCCAATCGCGGCGGAGGCTATGATTTATGGATGTATAACCCGAGTAATGGTATAGATGTTCAACTTACAGTTGGTCTTGGAGAGTCTTATTCCGTTCCGTATTGGTCAATGGATAACAACAAAATAGCATTTATTGGAAAAAACAGGATTCTCTACGTTTTTAAACTAGCTAATCATTCAATCTCCCGAATTGACCAGTTTGCAGATGGGGTAGGCGTTTATGTAGATTGGTCACCTGAGAGCGAGGAACTCGTTTATTCAAAACAGGATGGCATCGTCTTATATAATATCCGCTCACATCAAGCCGAGAGAATAAATCACCCTGGGACTAGAGATGTTCAATTTTTAGTTACCGATAAGGAGTTTTTGTTTGAAGCCCAAGATGAAACAGGTGTCAGTCAGCTTTACCGTATCCGACGAGATGGTACCGCAAAACGTCAAATCACACAAAACACAGGTGGTCCACTTAATCATGTTCGTCTTTCCCCTGATGGAACCTTTGCGCTATATACAACACCTGGTGCTAGCATTTCCATCATTCATACCGTTGAAATTTCAACCGGAACCACATATGTAGTAGAGGGTGGACCACTTGCCAAAAACTACTTTCCAGAATGGTCACCTGATTCAACCACCATCGCTTATAGTGCCACCGCCTTTGAAGAACAAGGCTATTTCTCACAGATAAGAACAACCGGAAAACATGGTGAGTCCGATCGAACAATAGCCATTTCAAACTGCTTTGGCACTCCCGTTACATGGTCAGAAAATGGCAGGAAACTAGCCTATCTGTCAGGGTGCGAAAATCAGGATATAGCTAGCGAAATCTGGATTATAGACGTCAATCATGCGGTTCCAATTCGAGTTGTAGAAGGCGTGCACATTACGTCTTTGCAATGGTCACAAAAAGCACCTGCTTTTATAAGAAAGACCTACACAAACACAGTTTATCAAGTCCAATTTAAATATCCAGAGCATTGGCAAAAAGTAACTGACGGAAGATATGAAGGCACAGATGGTTTCTTTCAAATATCAGCAATTTTCTCAGATGAACCAATAGACCAAGTTTGCCATAACGAAGCATTCCAGCAACTCTTACCATACGGAAAAGAGCCACGCATAGTGAAAACGGAAATACAAAACCAAGAAGCATGCTTCATCTTCCCGTCTCAGGACCAGCCTCAAGAAATGAGGAATCAAGCTGCACTCATCATCCGATATCCAATACCAATTGTATTAGAAGGAACGACGTACAATTATTTTATATTGTGGGCAGATCAAGATCATGTAGTGGGAATTAGTCGAACACTTCTGTTTATTTTGTGAAGAATAAAAGCGAATCGTCTTTGGGACTTTCCGTTTTTTGGTATAAAAAGACTTGTATTTGAACCTTTTTCGCTAGTTAACTTTTTTTACCCTATATTAATTCAAGTGATAAAATGAAGTAGAAGATATAATTTAATTTAAATAGAGTTGTAGAAAGCTTTAATGAGGGATAAAGGGGAGAAAAGAATGACTGCAAGAGAAGGATTTATTGATGTAACAGGTGGGAAGGTATGGTATCAGATTCATGAAAACTCAACAAACAAGACACCCGTAATTGTCTTACATGGTGGACCTGGTTCTTCACATTATTCTATGCAGGATTTACGAGTTCTTGCTGAAGACCGTACAGTGATTTTTTATGATCAATTAGGCTGTGGCAAGTCTGATCGACCAACAGACGATTCGTTATGGAGAATTGATCGGTTTGTAGAGGAGTTAGGGCAAATAAAAGAGTCTTTCTCTTGAGGAGTTTCATATTCTTGGTCACTCATGGGGAACAACACTAGCTGCAGCTTATTATCTATCAAATCCTGACGGTATAAAGAGTATCATTTTTTCAAGTCCTTGCTTAAGCGCACCAAGGTGGGCTGAAGATCAGGAACAAAATCGTAAACTGCTACCTCTCCATGTTCAACAAACACTTACAACCTGTGAAGAAAATGGAACAACTGAATCAGAAGAATACAAAGAGGCAACAAAGGTATTCAATCAACATTTTGTATGCAGAATAGATCCTTTTCCTGAATTTCTAAAAGAAGGAAAACAGTATCAAAATTCTGAAGTCTACAACATCATGTGGGGTCCGTCTGAGTTCCACGTAACGGGAAATTTAAAGGATTTTGATTGTACATTACAATTGGAAACCATTAAGATCCCAACTTTATATACATGTGGGCGGTATGATGAAGCAACTCCAGCTTCAACAGAATATTTTAGTTCGCTTACTCCAATTAGTCAATTCCATGTATTTGAAAACAGTGCACATATGCCATATCTTGAACAGCCCGAAGAGTACGTGAAAGTTATGAAGGAATTTTTAGAAAGTGTTGATTAATAGATTAATTCTCAAAGGGAATAAAAGTTGAAGGAAAAAGAGAAGAGTATAGAGCATGAAAAATGTGCTCTACACTCTTTTTTATTTCTAATTGAAGTAACTGTAAATTCCCACTCCACATGCTAAAAAATAGAGTATGACTATGCTTTGAATAAATAAGAACAAACGTTTGTATTAGTAGATGTATATATGAAAAATGAGAGTAGCAATTTTATAGCAGGTGGGCAGTTAGCCATCTCCGTGAAGTCGGGGGGGGAGAATTATCCTAGGTACTAGGAGGGGCAGGGAATAATAGGAGAACTTCTACCTGAAAAAAGTCAAATTCTTTACGATGATTAAGGATCCGACTTTTTTAAAAGAGGGTTCTAAACAGTTATAATAATTGACTAGTATCTAACCTAGCGGGATTTTTCCCCTTAACCTGCTTTAAGGTCGCTACTATAAGAAAGCTAACAATCACTAATAAGAGCCATGAACTCACCTTTCCTAGATGAACGAGACTCCATGCATCGGTTTGGTATGGATATTCCCAAGCTCCAAAGAACGTTGCTATATTTTCGGCTATCCATATAAAAAATCCGATGAGCACAAAAGAAAGTGCAAGGGGCATACGGTATCGAGTTCCATTAACCTCGTATGTGACCCATGATTGCCAAAAGACGATAATGACAAGTCCAGATAACCACCACCTGACGTCTATCCAATAATGATGGGTGAAAAAATTTAAATAAATTGAAGCTGCAAGAGGTACAACGACCAAAAAAGGTGGCCACTTCACCAGTTCAACCTTAATCCTCCTCCACGCTTGGCAAAGAAAACTCGCTACACTTGCGTACATGAATCCGCTATACAAAGGCACTCCAAAAATTTTGAAATATCCAACTTCAGGATAAGACCAGGAGCCCATATGTACCTTGAAAAGTTCAAGAGCAAGACCGATAAGGTGAAACAATGTGATCACCTTTAGTTCATCCCGTGTTTCAAGCCCAGAACGCACCATCCACCACTGCATCAGAAGGCAGATGATGAGCAGCCAGTCATACCGTGGTAGGAAGGGCAGTGGTATGATTTTCGTAAAAGCCAAAGAGGCAAAAATAACGACAGGAAACAAACAGGATAGGGCCTGCTCATAACCAAAACGAACGAGTTGTTTTAGTGCTCTCATGATTTATGCCTCCTTCATCGCCAAATGTTTAATATCTCGTTTTACCTGCCGCTAACCGTCATAGAACCTTGCTATCTGGTAATGGACATCAGACCGTTCATGCATTTTCTGATTTTATCGTAAGCGCATCTTTTAAAAGATTTTGAAGAACAGCCGCAAAGGTTGCAATGACGCTTGAAGCAAAAGTGCACATTAATCCCAGTCCAATAACACCTGCTACGTCACCTTTTATAAATAGAATTACGAATAGTATTCCTGCTACAAGTAAGATCCTGATTGTGATGGCGCAGTACTTTGAACAGACTCTTTAAGAAAATAGTTGAACCTTTTTTACGTTCCATAAAAAGGCAACTAACATATTTTTTGTTAATTTGAATTTACCATATAATATATTGTTTAACAATAAAAATATATTGATTATAATTGCAATGTTATTGTTATATAATTAACTTTTTAATTTTAGACAAGATAAAAAGCATTCCTCATAACAAGGAAATGCTCTATACCTTTAAATTATTCAATTAATGCCTCGTGCAACTAACCTTCCTGTTACAATAAACAAATCTGTATAAGTAGTAGTGTTTTTTATTATATAAAGGGACAGTGGACCTGTCCCTCTGACCCTAACCCCAATTACCTAAAAGGTTTAGTAGGAGCAATAGCCTTCCAAAATAGTTTGGCAACGGCTTGGTACCCTTCAGGAGTTAGATGGACATCTCCTTGTGCAATGTAGGTTGCTGCATGATCCTTGAATATTTTCTCAGTCGGAACGAACGTATAATCTTTTTTTAGACTGGAAACTTGTATGGTTAAATTCAGGGTATCCAAATATCCTTTAAGCGTTGCTTGGATTTGTGGGTTTGGTAGATTATAAAATGGATTATAATAACCCATTACATACACTTCAGCATCTTTATTCAAGCTTTTGATTTGGGAAAGAATTGAATTTAAATTCACTCCAACTTTACCAATTGCATCTGGTATTGTATTTAGAGCGGTAACATTTGTCTGGGCTGCTACAAGAATAGGGAGTATTTCATTTGCTCCAATATCAATGGTAATAACATCAGCTGTCTTAATGATCTCTCTGATATTATTTGAGTTGTAAATCAATGCTCCGTTAAGCTGTTCAGAAGTAAGGCCAACGACACCTAATTTGGCATGAGAAATGGCATAATTAGATTTTGTAAAACGATCTGTTAAGTAATCGGTATAGCTCTTCGTAGGCACATACTGACCATTAACAAAGGTGAGTCCAAATGCTAAAGAATCCCCTAAAGAAACATAAATACCGGTATCTTTTGGTGTCTCTTTTGCCATGGTATGTACTGGAAGTAACAGGACTAAAATACCTATTAAACATAGTAAAAATGATCTTGCCTTTAGATTAAACATAACCAACCTCCATTGTCATAGTAATTTAGACACATCTAAATATATTGCTGCTTATATAGATGAATGACAAAATAGAGGCTGATATATATAATTATTTTTCTTCTAAAAGAAACAGGGAAACATTGAACCTGTCGATTTTTCATGGTAAAAAGTACTACAAGTACTATTGAATAAAAGGGCACCCATTACAAGTTCAATTACTAAAAAACATCACGGTGTATATCAAGGTGTAAGTAAAAGGTAAATTCCTATTAAAAGCTCGTCTACAGTATGCTATAATTCAGTTGGATGAAAACGATTCAATACCTTTTTGGTGTTGAATAAAGTAGGTGGACACTGATGAATAAACATAGTACGACATATCGTTGTCCTGTAACTTTGACGAATAAGGCAAAGGACAAAATGCGAGAGCTCGGGTTGGATGAGCGATCGCTTTTTTCGTTAGATAAATCGTTTCACGTTTATATAGAAAAGTACCCTCAGGATGTGGATCGTCTTGTTTCCACTGCGTTGTTCTTTGACAATAAGGAAAATGTGCGCTTGTCGGATAAGTACAAAGGGCAAATGGTCGTTCTTCATTGTGTGGTGGAGAAGGACCGTTTCATTGCAACGAATGTGACGACGAGATCAGCATATACACCGGTTCAGACAAATTGGCGCCTTCCGGTGGATATAACGTTTGATTTGAAAATTCAGCGTAGTGGGACGGTCCCAATTGAATTGCTGAACTTGATTCATAACATGCCGGTTGCGCAAGAAAGTTCATTGTATGTAAAAAAGCGTATTGCGAGCTGGGAAGGCTATTTGAAAATTCAGGAGCGGTCTGCCGATATTCCGGACATGACATCCCGCTATTCGGGGCTTACGTTCAATGGTGATTTTAGCCGAGTCACGATTACCGGATGCAAGCTCGATGAAAAGGAATGGAAGTCACTCAAAGATTTGAGCGTGAAACTCAAGGGAATTGACCAGGATATCGGGAAGGTGCTAAAAGCGAACTCTTCCGCCCGAACGGTTGAAGTGGAACTGCATCGTTATATGGAAGAACGTGCCAGACAACACCGACTCGATATGAACCAAAAAGAAGTTATCTTCAGCAATTTTGCAACATTGAGCCAGGTGAAAAGACTAAGGCAAGGGTTTAGGCATTTAGAAAACGGCTTTGCTGCGAATCCGGAGTTGGAGCGCCTTTTATTTGAAAACAAACCACCGGTCCGAGTGCCAAAAAAGCAAGCTGCGCTAAAATTTCACAATCGATTGAACGAGTTTCAGCAGGAAGCAGTCATAGGCGCTATGTCCGTAGAAGATTTATACGTTATTCAGGGGCCGCCTGGAACAGGAAAAACAACGGTCATATCCGAGATTTGCCTGCAAAATGCCAAAGCTGGGCTACGCACATTGGTCGCTTCGCAGTCGAATTTGGCGGTCGACAATGCCCTAGGAAGATTACTTGAAAATAAGGACATTCGCATTCTCCGGGTGGGACGAACGGAAAGCATTGAAGAGGAAGGCAAGAAATTCATAGAAGAGAATGTAGGGCAGTATTGGAAAGACCAGACGCTAAAAGAAGTCTCTACTCAGTTTGAAGCGCGTAAAAAGCGAAGCACAGAAATAGAAACAGAATGGGCTTTGAATGAAAAAGAGCAGGAACAGCTTCAACTGGAACTTGATCAAGTAGAAGCGGCACTGGAAGTTAAAAAAACAGCGCAAAGAGTGTTTGGCGAAGGTAAGTCGTTTATAGAGGAACAAAAAAAGCATGTGCAGTCAACTGAGCAAAAACTTGAAGATGCCGAGAAACAAGTACAAGGGTCTGAGCTGACACTTCGCTCATTGGAAACGTCTATCAATCAGGATGAAACATTTCTTCATGGGTCGGATCATAATGCATTGCAAAAAGAGTTCGAGTCTGTTCAGCAAGTGATACAGAGGCTTCAGCATGTAATTGACTGCGATGAAATCCAAGACAAAATCAACGATAAAAAGCAAGAGATCGATCAAACGTCCGGTGAATGTGAGATGCGGGCCCAAGAAATCAAACAGGTCGAAGTTACTTCTGCAAAAACAGAAAACGTCAAACGACTTGACGGCCTGAAATGGATCTTGCTTGAACATTATATTGAACAATCTCTAAGAGCCAAGCAACTTATGGACGAGCTGGACGCTATTCGAGGAGAAGTGAATCAGCTCACAAAATTAAAAGAATATAATGAACGATTAAGCCGTGCCATTTCTTATTTCGAGAAATTTTACATTCAGCAATATGTATCAATTGAACAGCTGAGGCAGCGAGCAAGGAATGGGGCGTCAATTTATAGAGCGGAAGAGATCGATCATTTTTTGGCTACATTGAGGAATGCAATCAAACAAAATAAGAATTTAGATAATAGGACATTAGAGGACTATCTCGAAGGGTTATTTAAGCGGCAGTACTTTGTTTGGCAGAAAACGAGAAAGTTAAAATCGGATGATGATTACAAGAAAACCTCAACTGAATCGTTTCGCTTGCTGAAGCAGGAATTGATGGATCTTCTTCAAAAAAAGCAACAGATCAATATATTGTCACACCAAAACCTATTACAAGAACTGGAGCAGCAACAGGCTGAGCTCCGCTTACTTCAAATTAAGCATCAGGAGATGGCTTCAATTCATGAATGGACTCCAAATGCAAAAGAGATCCTTCTGCAAAATGATGAAATAGCTATTCATTTGCAAAAGCAGATAGAACTCTCCAGGCAAGTGGAGCGGAGATTGGAAACAAATCGTATGGAGCGAGAGGAGATAGCAGCTCAATTGGAGACAGCAAAACAAAAGCTTGCTCCATTGGAGCCACAGCTAAAGCAACTGCGTGACTCCATCAGCCAAAAAGAAGAAGAACTGGTGCCTTTACATGCAGTGATCTCTGCACAACCAGAGCAGGACCGTGAAAAGGTATTGAAGCAATTGGCCAGTCTGTCCTTTACACGGGAGTCATTAAAGCAGGAAAAGCAGAAACTCCCGCTATTCCAATCCATCCAAGGGAAATGGATCTCCTTACTGGAGGAAGCAAGTGATCATGACTTGGATGAAATCCGAAAGCTGTATGTAAAGCATGCGAATGTGATTGGCACAACATGCGTGGCATCCGCACGCAAAGATTTTATCGAGAACTACCCAGTTTTTGATGTAGTAATCATTGATGAAGTGTCAAAAGCAACCCCGCCGGAGCTTCTATTGCCGATGTTAAAAGGGAAGAAAGTCATCCTAGTCGGCGACCATCATCAGCTGCCACCTCTATTAGGAAACGATACGCTAGAAGAGATGCTGCAGGAAATGGCAGACGAAAGTGATGGATTTGAAGGGAAAGCAGAATTAAAAAAGCTATTAAAAGAATCATTGTTTGAACGGTTGTTTAAAAACTTACCAAAAAGCCATAAAACAATGCTCGCGATTCAGTATAGGATGCATGAAGACATAATGGAAACCATTACACCGTTTTACGAGCAGGAAAACCAACGACTTCAATGTGGCTTGACTGACTCCGATTCGGAGCGGGATCACTTGCTGGAGTCCTCGCTTATTACTCGGGACAATCATCTATTATGGCTGGATATACCGAACGAGCCCGCGTTTTTCGAAGAAAGAATGAAAGGCGGAAAAAGCCTGTATAACCCTGCTGAACTGAGGCGCATTGGCACAATGCTTGAGGAATTAAATGAAGCAACGTCACAGGCAAAGCAAGCTGGAAGACTGAAAGCTGAGGAGAAGAAAAGCGTTGGTGTCATCAGTTTTTATGGAGAACAAGTCAAAAGGATTGACCGCTTGATTAACCAGGAACTTCGCTTGAGCCACTTAACGATTCGCACCGGGACAGTGGACCGGTTTCAAGGGATGGAGATGGATGTTATTTTGTTAAGCATGGTGCGTAATCACGATAATAAACAAGACGACATTGGCTTCGCTAAGGACTACCGCAGGCTGAATGTTGCCCTATCAAGAGCGAGAGAGCTGCTCGTAATAATTGGCAGTACAAGAATGTTTACCGAGCGGACGAAACAAGCAGACACTAGACATATGTATACGCACGTTTTAGAAGTCGCCAAAAAACAACAAGGACTGCGAATGCTAGGGAGAGGTGATCTATGGATAAGCTGACAAAACGTTTACGAGAAAGCCTGCTTAAGAATCCAGCGGACCAAATCAAGGAGTCGTTAATGTGGCATTTGCCAATTGTCACAATTGATGTAGCATTTAAGCGGGTAAAACGGTCTAAAATGGATATTCTCATGAAAATGATGCTGCTCACTTTTGGTGAGGCTGATATAAGAAGACCAGCCAATTTATCAGAATTGCTGCTAGTAGAAGAGATGTTCATTGCGGATTTAATCAAAAAAATGCAGCGAACAAATCTAATCCACTTGGTAAAGGAAGGCTACAAGCTAACAACAAAAGGACAGCAGCAGCTAGAGTCAGGCATCATTGATGAAGAATTGGAAGAGGAGAAGACCGTGCTTTTTTACAGCCCAGTTCATGATGAATATTATCCGGAGAAGTTTGAATCTGAAAGCAAAACAGTCGAAGAATTGAAGCTTTATCGGTATTCAAATAATCACGATCATATCCATGCAGACCGAATCTTGCAGGTTCTTTCCGAGCAAAAAAATGGGCTAGAAGGAGACGACTTTCAAACGATTGTATCTGAAATATTGAGCTTTGATCAAGGGATGATCGAACATGTTCCATGCATCGAATTTCAAATGTACAACAAGGAACAAGATATTTTCTACGCACGCGTCTGGAATACGTGGCTCGAACAGTGGGATGATACGCTCGAAAAACAAATAGGGTCAAGGGGACAGGTCCCTTGACCCATCAGGAAAATAAGTGCGACATGCATGGGGACAGTCACCATCTCCCGTTAAAGCTTGAACAATCAACTCTTGGTATAAAGAAAAACTATGCAGTTCAGCAGTTCATAACAGTTCTTTTAATAATAGATTTCACAATTATACAGGAACAAATGTTTGTTATTAGTTGGAAATAGGATAGAATAATAGTAGCAATTTCATAGCAGGTGGGCGGTTAGCCACTTCCACGAAGTCGGGAGGTGGAATAATGACTACATATGAGGCAATGTCTGTAGCACTTAGTTCAAATTTAGTTTTGATCGATGTATTGACACTTCTAATTATGATAGATCGAAACAAAAAAAAGTAACCGCCTCTCCACTCCAAGGATAAAGGTTGGTTACTTCTTTTTTACCACTTTTAAAATGGGTTAGCCGTTCACTTTGCGGCGGCATGGAATTGCACTGATCAGTTGTTTGCTGCACCTGATCTTTTTTAGTATATGTAAAGTGTACATAGTTATTTGTTTATTTTCAACTTATATAGAGTCCAAATTGGCGGGATACTGATCTATGCCTCCTCAAACTGTTTACCAAAATGGAATTTTAAGCTAGTGCATCACTGCTAGTGGATGAGTACCAGGACACATACTCAATTCTAGTCGAAATGATGTTTTACTTAACAAGTGAAGACCCTACCGAGTAAGACTACTTAGATAGTAAACCACGAGCTGGTTCTTTACTTGGCTAATGTAAATGCTGCTAGTTAATTTGTAAGAAAGGGTGAGTGTGATGCCATGAAATAATAAAGTTGTAATTATTCAAGTAGAAGAGGAACGTGACAATCTAAGAAAAACTCACGAGGACAGATTAAATAGAATAACAGCAAAGCAATTAAGGGAAAGCAGAGAGATTCACAACCGAGTCTCCAAACCGCCTTGCTAAATGCAACCTAAACAAGAAAGCCAAGACTAATTAAACATACAAAAAGCTAAGTAAATTATATTCGCTTAGCTTTTCTTTTTCATATTTATCCAGAGCATGTTTGAATTTACTAGATGTTTTTTCAACACTCGTACGTACCTTTTTGTTCAAATGATTGATGACCTCATCTGTATTAGGCCGCTTTCTTTCTGGGTTAGTCATCGTCAAACTACTCCTTTCATCACACTAAAGTATAAAAAAAACCATATACCAACAATTCGCCAAGTTAATTGTATATTACACCCCTTTTTTTTGAGAAATTTTTCAATTTAATTTTACTTCTTAAGTGACTGAAAGCTCAGTATGATAAATAGAAGTTTGAAAATATTCTCTTCTATTCCTTTTCTTTGAGTCCTTAAGGAGGTTGTTTATATGAATCGAATTGATACGAAAGAAAGTGCTCGGCATCTAGACGAAGATTTGAATGCTTCTCTCAATATGATTAGTGAAGGGGCACCAGATTTTGTGGCGATTGATGATGAAGAATAGGATATAACGTAAATAAACAGCTGAAACGGATATTATAGATCCGTTTCAGCTGTTTATTTTATTCTAATGGCAAATAAGAGAACTTATTCATCTGGTGATTGACCGAGTAATGCTTGAAGGTCGAAGGGATTTTTGACCAGATCATCTAATGTATATTCGTCCAAGACTTTTAGATATGCCTGTAGTGCTTTTTGTAAGACATGTTTTAACCCACAAACAGGGGAGATAACACAGCGATTATTTTCCGCATCAAAACATTCGACAAGATGGAAGTCTTCTTCGGTTTGGCGGATGAGAGCTCCTATATTAATTTCTGTCGGCTCTTTTGCAAGTCTGATTCCACCGTTTCGCCCTCTAATGGTTTCGAGGATTTCCATTTTTCCAAGTTCGTGGGTCACTTTCATTAAATGATTTTTGGAAATATGATAGGAATCTGCAATTTCTTTTATATTGGCAAGGTCTTGGTCTTTTTTTGAGGCTAAATAGATGAGGACGCGTAAAGAATAATCTGTATATAATGTTAGTTTCATTTCACTCACCTTTATCGAATTCGAATCTATTTTAATCACTTTTTTTCTACTCTAATCTTACGTGTAAATGAATAAAGGATCATTGTTTCAGTATACGCTTTTATTGATTCTTTGTTCAAATGTGACGATTTTATTAAAGATGTATCTATTATATTGCTTTTAATATTTGTGGGTGTATAGTAAAGATATATTTAAAATGTATCTTTAAAAGGAGTGGGAGATCAACATGCTTTCTCAAAAATCGATTGACATTATTAAATCAACTGTACCTGTTTTAGAAGTGACTGGGGTAGAAATTACAACAGAATTTTACAAAACACTATTTGAAGCTCATCCTGAACTATTAAATATTTTTAATCAAGCAAATCAAAAACAAGGCCGCCAGCAAACGGCGTTAGCAAATACAGTTTATGCAGCAGCACAAAACATAGAAAACCTGAAATCTATAGTACCTGTTGTGGAAAGAATTGCGCACAAGCACCGTAGTTTAGGCGTTAAGCCTGAACATTATCCAATCGTTGGGGAGTATTTATTAAAAGCCATTAAAACCGTATTAAAAGAAGATGCGACCGACGAGATTCTGCAAGCTTGGGAAGAAGCATACGGTATCATTGCGAATGTTTTCATTAGTGTAGAAAGTGAAATGTACGATGAGGCAAAATCTCAAAAAAATGGATGGGAAGGTTTCAAAGATTTCACGATCACTAAAAAAGTAAAAGAAAGTTCATTGATTACATCGTTCTATTTCCAACCAAACGATCAATCAAACGTTCCTTCCTATTTACCTGGTCAATACATTACGATTAGATTACTAATGCAAGGGCAAGAATACACACAAATCAGACACTACAGTTTATCCTCAGCTTACACACCTGGAGGATACAGAATTTCAGTGAAGCGTGAAGGCGAGAATAACCCAAATGGACAAATGTCCACGTATCTTCATGATAAGTTAAACGTAGGTGATTCTGTGGAATTAACTGTACCAGCTGGCGACTTTTATTGTGATGTAGAGGAATCAACACCAATTGCACTCATTAGCGGTGGTGTAGGAGTGACCCCTATGTATAGCATGCTTGAGTCCATTACCGAAAAAAATCCATCACGTCCTGTTACATTTGTTCATGCAGCGCGCAATAAAGAAGTGCATGCATTTTCTAAGGATGTCATGCAAAATATTTCGAGGCTAGAAAATGGCAAAAGTTATATTGTGTATGAGCAAGATTCCTCTGAATGTGACTTTAACGGGTATCTAAACTCTGACATATTAGGAGAAGTGATAGACCAAGATAGTGTTTGTTACGTTTGTGGGCCGCCTCCATTTATGGCTGGTGTCATTCAAGCGCTTGTAGAAATTGGCATACAGCAAGAGAGAATTCATTACGAATTTTTTGGAGCTGCATTAGCACTTGAAAAGAATTCTAAAGTAAGCACTAATTAACTAAAAAGCTTGAATCGGCAACAGGAGAATCCTGGCCAATTCAAGCTTTTTTGTATGAAATTTATTTGTATCGGAAATAACAAATTCTTGAGACAATTTGTCCACAAGTTATCTAGTAGTGCGTGCTCAAAGGAAGAAATTCGAAGCTGCCTACCCGCGATTTTTTGAACATCCTTTAGTAGAATAAGATAATACATATTTTATTCACAGTAACATAGCTTTCTACACAGATGCGAAGCTTGTCACAACAAGAGATTGGACTAGTTGGTTCTGGGCTTGGATTTGTATGAATATTACGAATCAGTGATTTATCGATAAATTCAGGTTTTAAATATACAAGCGTCTTAAGACTATTGTATCCTGTTCCTGCATCATCTACGGCCACTCGGAATCCTTGTCGGCGATAATTATCTATAATATCTTCAAAGCGATTATAGTCTATCACCGCCTCTTTTTCAGTTAGTTCTAATACAATTCGACTTGGCAAAAAATTGTATTTATCAAGTAGTTCCAAAGTTCTCCCACTTCAATATGCCGAATCAGCTAACACTTGGGGTTGAATGTTAAGAAACACCAATCGATCCTTGTGAATTTGGGCATCTAGTAACTGTCTGAATACCTCTCCAGTGAGAGGTTGCGCAGAAAGGCTTCGACCATAAACACATTATCACTTTGAACTACGTAATCATAGAATTTTTCTGTTGTCGAAAACATTGGACTGGTTTCGGGACGACTAATAATTTCGAAAGCAATTGTAAGTAGTAAAGAAGTTTTTAAGGAGATAGAATGAAAACTAACCAACTAACAACACTGTTTAAATATTTAATGTTTCTAGTTGTCCCCCTGAAATTTAGGTATGTCGTGTTTTTATCTATACTATATGTCAATTATAAGGGGGGCAACCACTGTCACTATCCGGAATTTGTCGAATAAGGATCGACAAATTCCGGGTGGTGACAGGCACCCTTTATTACTTGTGTATATTTTAATCAGTTATTTTACAATGATGTGTAAATATTATATAATTTATGTTGAAGATCGGACAGGAAAGGATGAAAAAATGTGTCAAAATTAAAAGATGAAGTTATTGGTAAAAGAGTTCGTCAGGCTAGATTGGAGCTTGGTTTTTCCCAAGAAGAATTAGCTGTAGGTGTGGGCTTATCTAGATCGCAGATAGCAAATGTTGAATCGGGTCGTACTGTTTTATCACTAAAGGATGCGGATACTATTTGTAACTTCCTAGGTTTAGAACTTATTGAACTCACTGATGTAACAAAGCGTGAGTTAGATTCTTTAATATTATTTCGTCAAAAAGAACATGATCATGATGTATTGTCAGATGAAGAGTTAATTGATTGGTCGGACCTTATTATTAGAGAGGTACTTTCTCAAGAGCAGTTGTATAAAAAAGGGGGGGATGTAAGTGTTTATACGTCCAGAAGGGAAAAGTAAGCTTTCTGAGTTGGAGAAGAAGAAGTTAGAAATAGAGGCAAAAGAATTTTCTAGTTCAGTTCGATTACAATTGAAACTAAATGATATTGATAATATTGATATCATTAGACTTTTAGAACAGCAGGGTATTCTTGTTTTCCAAATAAAGGGTTTAAAGTCCTCTGGATTTATTCGTATTCTTGAGGAGGAAAAAGCTATTTTTCTTAATGGATCCGAGCCTTTAGGAAGACAATACTACACGGCTACCCATGAATATTGTCACATCTTAAGAGATTTAGATAAGGTAAGAGGAATAGATGAAAATTTAGAAGAGTCAGGCTATGAAATTGCGAAAATGGAATACTTTGCTTTTAAGTTTGCAGACTACTTTCTTATGCCAGAAAAATCACTTTTACACTACTTGGAAGTTCTGAATATTAATGATTTCTCTTTAATAAAAATCGCTGATGTATTTTCGATTCAACATCATTTCAAACTAAGCTACAGACAAGTAACGCGTATGATGAATAAGTATGATATTATTACGGATTTACAGAGAGAAGATTTTAATAAGCTAAGTTCAAAAGAAAACCCCGATGAACTCGTTCATGCTACCAACGAAGCAGGTTTTGACACATCTCTTATTTTTCCTCTAGAAGAAAGCCGTATCCCAACAAGATTCATGGAATATATAACTCAGAATATAAAAAATGAAAGGCTTACACAGAAAAAAGCCATATATTTATCAAATTTATTAGGGATCCCTAGTTTACTTTCTTATGTACAGGGGGATGACTTCAACTAATGCGTGTATTATTTCAAGCTGCTGTTATGTCTGATACCGATATTATCGTTCACATGATAAAAGGTAGAATATTTTTTGAAATTGTACCTATTATGTTTGATCGTATTTATATCACTCCAAAAGTGGAGGAAGAATTAAAAAATAAGCACTTGGGAATTTACGGTCAAGTATTGCCTTATTTAAATAAGGATACATACATAAAAAGGACTAAAAATGAGTGGTCAAGTTTGCCAATAGAAAAGAAGAAATTGGTGAATCAAACAAAAGACCGAATGAGAGCAATTTTAGATCCTGGAGAGCTAGATTGCTATGCTTATTCCTTAGGGATGGAAATAGACGTAATCCTTAGTGATGATAGAGGTGCAAAGGAACATATTTCACTTGATTCCAATAATGAGAAGGTTATCATTACATTTTGGGATTTGCTAATCTTGGCCTCTAAGTCTGATAAATTAGCCTGGTCGGAGGCAGAAATTCTTTATAATGCAGTAATATCGAGGTGCAATCTAAGACTTCCACCATTTGAAACACAAGTGAAGGCTTTTGAGAACTATTGTGGATCACATCCATGGGTAATAAGAAATTTGAATATGTGAATTAAAATCGAATGTAACTGGTTAATAGAGGAGATAAGAGATTTTATGTATCATAGATTGATTTCATAGTGAATCGGGTAATTAAATTAATAGACTTTCAAAGGGGCACAGTACCTGTCCCTACATCCCTTAGGAGGTGCACAATTTGCAATTAAGAAACATGTCAATCGAAGAACTTGAAGATCTTGAACAGGACATACATGAACGTGAAGGTGATAATCCGTTATACTCTAAGAAAATAGATATCTATGAGGAAATGGTTCGTAGACTTAGGAAAATAGTTAGAGATAGTCCAGAGGAAAAGAGTTACCTGGAGTATGTGACTAGGAAATTGGTTTTTCACTTAATTCACTATGGAACTTATCTTAAAATGGAGTATCAAAAGGATGATCATTTAGCTATAAATTGTCTAAAAAGAGCATTGAGTTTTGATGCAAATAACCCAATTGTAGCATATAGACTAGGTTTTCTATCTTATAAACATAAGGATTATCAGAAATCCCTACACCATTTCCAAAAAGCAATAGATCATGATCCATACTATGAGCAAAAAGATTTTCGTCTTAATGAAACTCAAATAGTGAATGCTCACCTGTACTTAACGAATAGCGCTTTATATATTGCGAAGGAAACGTATGAAGGAATGTCGAAGTTACCATTTGATAATCAGCATGAACTTCCTCATTATGAATTATCTTCACTCTATAAGAGTTTGTCTGAAAACGAGCGTTTCTTGGAAAAGAAAGCATTCTACAAGATTACTGAAGAAGAAACGGCTACTTGTTCAAAGGGGGAGTGTGATGAACTAATCACGCATGAACCCAGGAATACCATTGTTCTTTATTTTAATGATCGAACTATAAAACTTGTCTACAATGATAACTCGGTAGACTTGGGCCAAAATCATGGTGATATCCTTCGTAATCTACTTACGAAAAGCTCAGAGGAATTGCCTGCAACCAGAATAACACTGCAAAATTTCTTTTCGAGTTCCATTGTGAATGGAGAAGTAAATAGAAACACGTATATTCAGGCCATGAACAGGTTAAAAACTAAGCTGAGAAGTTGTGATATTCCTCCCATCATTCAAACTAGTAATTACAGAAGGGAAACCGCCTACTACTTTGATAAGACCTTGCCGTACATCGTCATGTTCCGAGTTGATCAAGAAATTGAATATTTATCATGAAAAATGCGATGACAGGGATGTCATCGCATTTTTGCGATAATTAAGCCATAACCAAAAGGGAGATGATACGATGAAAAATTGGAATCAATTATTTATTCGTCAGGGGTTTATGGTGCAAGAAGAGAGTGCAAATGTATTTGTTTGCTGGAAGGAAACAGAGGAGAATATGACATTCTTGTTAGAGTGCCTACAGAAACTTTCTATATCATATGCTTTTGAAAAAGGTATTTTAACCATAACGACCCCGGTAATAACAGAAGAAAAATGGTTAGAATGTGTTGATTATAAACATAGAGGTAGAGGAGAAAGCTTATGGTTCCGCCCTGGGAAGGAAGAACCAAAGGTGAAGGAATTAGACACCTATATCGCTGGAATGGTACGACAGCTGAACCGTCTTGGGCTTCATACAGAGTATTGCTGTGATGGTCATGAACGACAAGGATCCATGATTAGCTTTGCAAAATGGGTAGATATGGAGAGTGTAACGAAAGTTCTATGTGCAGCTGGGTTATCCAGATTTCACACTAGAAATCGCCAAATAAGAATGTCAAGTAAACGCCAACTGCTCCTAGATGCTACAGAAAAGCTAAATAACATTCAAAAAGAATGGGTACGAAAAGATTTAGAGTTTATTAGAAAACAATTATTTCTAAATCAGCTTGAGCAAAGCTTATCCATTAATGGGGAAAGTGAAAATGAGGAGAGTATTCGTCAGTTCGTCATTGCAAACCTTTGTCCCTATGTAGATTATTTAACAGTAGACCATAAAGGAAATGTTCTTGCACAAAAAGTTTGTGGGAATGGCCATGGTCCCTCAATCCTTTTAAATGCTCATTTAGATACAGTTGATGTTTTTGAAGAAGGTAGAATCATTATGAAGGATGGACCTATTTGGTCTAGTAGTAGAGGCATATTAGGAGCGGACGACCGTGCAGGTGTCACTATTTTGTTACAACTAGCTGAGCGATTAAGTTCAAATAGTTTTAACGGTAAGGTTAAATTTATATTTACAGTTGAAGAGGAAATGGGCTTAATAGGAGCTTCAAACATAGATGATTACTTTCTATGGGACGTAGACGCTGCCTTTGTGGTTGACCGCCGTGGTACAGGAGATATCGTCACATCATGTGGCGGATATATTCCATTCTGTGATGAAAGCTACGGGTTATTTATTGAGGAAACAGCAATTAATAGGGGCCTATCGGGTTGGAAATGCACCAAAGGGGGAAGCAGTGACACAAGAATATGGGCTGCACACGGTATTCAAAGCGTCAACCTCTCAGTCGGGTATCAAAGAGAGCATACATCTGAAGAAACACTTGATACCGATGCTTGCTACAACACTCTTGAACTGTTGATTGGAGTGTTTCAACAATCAAGAGAATTAAAAAGAGTTCTTCAACGGATTAATAATCAAAACAATAGAATTCCAGTGTCACTATAAGTAGAACTTTGCAGTTAAATCAATAAAATTCAAACGTCTTTCCGCAATAAAAGGAGTGATAATTATGGAAAACAAACATCTAGTTTTCGTTTTTGGAACACTTAGAAAAAATGAAAGAAATCACTATTTATTAAAAGCTTCCAATTGTCTGGCTGAGCAGGCCTGGACAACCGGAAGCTTGTATGGCACTAATTACGGATACCCTGTGTTACAAGAGAACAAAAGGTCTCGAGTATATGGTGAGATTTATGAAGTGAATAGTAGCCAACTAGCAAGACTTGATGAATTAGAAGGTTATCGTGGAGAAGGAGAAAGCAATTACTATGACCGCATAACAAAAAGGGTTCATACAGACGAAGGAGTACATGAGGCGTATGTATATGTGATGAATAATGCTAATTCTGATATGGAACTTTTAAAAAATTAAAAATGGTGATTTTAAGGTTTACAATTTGATTAAGAAGAATTAATTCGAATCATTATTTTGCGTATGGTAGCTGTATGGACAATGCTAGATTTAAAAATTCGAAGGTGAATCACCATTTTAATATGGTTTTAGGTCGAGGAGTTTTGGATGGCTACACACTGCGTTTCACAAGGAGAGCAGCAGACGGAGGAATAGAAGATATCGTAGAAGAAGGTGGAACAGTAGAAGGTAAAGTGTATGAAATTACATCAGACGCACTTCATTATTTATATGGAAGAGAAGGAGTAAATGCTGGCTGTTATTGCCCTAATGTCATACAAATAAAGCTCGATGATCAAACCATTATTGATGCACTGACGTTTGTTGTCGTAGAAAAAGAAGCAGAGATAGCGCCTCCCGTTCATTATATGGAAGAAATACTTAGAGGTGGAGAAGGTTTTGTACGTCAGACCTATTTGAACAGTCTTAAAGAACGAGTAAAACCATTAGATTAATAGAAAAGGAGAGGATAGCAATGAGTACAATGACAGCTCAGTCATTAATTAGAAAAGCATTTTTTATCCTATTATATCATCATGAGTAGAATAACGATCATTGTTACGTTTGTTGGGTTTGTTGAGTATTTGTGTATATTAAGATAGAATGAAAGCAGGAGGTGTAAAAAATGGTTAACATTAGAGATTATGAGCAAGAAAAAATGTGGGATAGTGTTCAAACCTTAGTAAGTATTGATGTTGATCAAGCGAAAGCGGTCTTAAAGGCTGTCATTGAGCGTTCTTTTCAGTATATGAACTTACTTTCACCAATTGGATTTAGCATTCGTTTGGCTATACCTAGTGTAAATGACATTGATCAACTTCGAAAAATTGAAAAGGAAATGAGAAGTGCACAAGCACACCTTAATCAAGAAAAAGCATATGAGACTTTAGTGGATTTTATTGAGTACATTAGTAAAATAGGAGAGGGTGATCCACAAATTATACGAAAAAAATTAATAGTCTCCCTTTTAATGGAGGGAAAGAAAACCTTCAAAGTTGTTAAAAAATCAGATCGATTAAATATTCCTTATTACACACCAAATGAAGTTGCAAGAAAGTTAGGATTAAGTGATCAAACCATTCGCAGAATGTGTGAGAATGGAAGATTCGAAGGTGCTTATAAGACAGACGGAGGCCATTGGAAGATACCGCAGGATGGCTTCATTACAACGCAAGAACAAGATCAACATGCTGAGTCCATCCTTAAACAAATAGATAAAAAAAATAAGGAAGCAGGAGATGTTGATGAATTTGATTTATAATGTACCTAAATCACCAAAGGTGTTTATCGACACCACTGTACTTTGTGGAGCTTTACGGGTAGATGGTATAAATCGAAGAATTCTGAGAGCTGCCCGTTTCCCTTTTTTATACCGTCCAATTATATCTAGGGTTTGTTTATTTGAATTTGTCCGAAATGCCGCGCAAGGTCTTGGTAATGGCAATAACAGAGTAATTTATAATCAGGAAGAAATTGAAATGTTTTTACATGAGTTTTTAAGTCCAATATTAGATCAATATAGTAATCTACCAGTTAATAGCCTAATTGGTCGATACAGTGTTGAAACAATTATTCGAGAACACCGTCCCATTGGTGAAGTATTGGTTGATTTGAGTGGTTGCGACCATAATAGAGCTAACCAAATTGTGTCTACTCTAGAGATGTCCGAACCACTACGTCGTTTTGACCAAGACGATTTTCATGTTTGGATAACTGCTATACAAGAAGAATGCGAGTACATATTGACAACTAATAAACGGCGCTTTCCCTCGGCAATTGGTAACATAAAACGTATTCATCCAAGAGATTTTTATGAACAATTGTCAAACTTCAATTAACCATCCCTCTTCATTAGACTACCCCTTAAACTACCCTGCGGATTCTCAAAAATCATATCTCCATTATGGATAAATACTTTTCTCAAAGAGCTCTTCTTCATCTAATTTACCTTCAAATGAAGTGAGACCCATACAATTGTATGGGCCTTTTTGGGTCTTTTGTGACTAAACAACTTTTTGAAGGGATATACCAAATTATGTAACCCTTTTATGATACAGTAGTAGCATGTCAGTAATTTACAAATAATAGGGACAACAAACCTGTCCCTTTGACCCGAGGGACCACGTCACTCTTGTTAAAAATGAAACGCTGTTTTCTCTTCGCTAAGATTTACAATAACTAGAGTAGATTTTCGATTTTAGAGCTTAAAAGTAAGGAGAGGCATTAAACGATATAAATAAATAATAAAGGGATTTGTAATAATTTGTAGGAATTCTAGGAAAAAAGATTCTAAATTCATATTTAATTGAATCAATTAAACAATGCCACTTGATCTATGAAAAACGGTAAAATTTGAATTTGAAAAATAGAAAGGAGCATATTTCTTGTCCCAATATTCAAAAAAAAACAAATTACAGACTACCTAAAAAAATTACAAGAAGACACAAAGGATACGATTAGTACATTCAAAGAATTGTACAAGGATTACCCAGGAAAGCCCAAACATTTGGAAGAAATATGGCTTATGTTTGTATCGGCATTGCTTCTTATCTGGGTTGCGGTTAAAGACATTAGAAACATATTCCAGTGATTTCTTTATTTACTTCAGGGGAAACAGGGAAGGTACCAAGTTGGTTCAATTACAAAAATGTTTTGTATTTGCTTATTATAGTCAATACATATAAGGCACTTAAATTTTACGTAAATTCAGTTCAAAGCCAACCTAAATCAAAAAACTTCAGCCTTGGAATCTATAAAGAAGAACGAGTTGAGCATAAGATAGTAGATGCACTATTAAAAGATAAAGAATTAGATTTTGAAAAAGTCAAAGAGTTTATCGAAGAAATGGCTGATATCGAAGAACAGGAAAGACAGAGGAAGACACTGAAATAATTGAAAAACATAATAAAGATTATGGCAGATTGGTAAGTGAAAAGCAGAAAGCAGAAAGTCAAACTGAAGAATTCGCCTCTTTACTTGGAGAAACTGATAGTAAGAATCAACCACTAACTAATTCATTTGAAAAAATGACCTTGCAATACAATGAATATAAAAATCTTCTAAAAATCTATAATGAGAAGGTATCAATGTATTCAACGGTTAACCTTACAATGAAAGATTTAAAAATAATAGACCCATACTCAATTTATAAATTAAAAGTTGATGAGTTAGAACACATTTTTAGCAGTCATGATATGCGTAGAGTAGAAGATGTTGATATAATAAAATTAGATGAAGAACGGTTTCAAAATTGCGCATTTGTAAAGGTGAGCAATCAAAGAAATCACCGAGAATATGACGAAAGTTATCATATAGCATTTTATATAAGGATTAACGACGGGACAAAGTGGGTAATTAATATACATCTGCAAGATGAGAGAAGAGAAATCTATGATCTTCTGATTTCACAACCAACAGAAGATGAAATTCTCTTGTCACAAAGGAAAGATTTTACTATAATTTACCTAGAGGGTCTATATGATGTTCTTTCCCTAATGTGTGCATTGGTTCGTAAAGAAGATAATGTAAATGCTGGTAGTTAATTTGTAAGAAAGGGTGAATTTTATGCCACGAAATAATAAAGTTGTTATTGTACAAGTAGAAGAATACGAACGTGACATTCTAAGAAAAACTCACGAAGACAGATTAAACAGAATAACAGCAAAGCAATTAAGGGAAAGCAGAGAGATTCACAAACGAGTCCAAACTGCCTTGCTAGATTACAACCTTAAAAAAGAAGTTAACACTAATTAAACATACAAAAGCTAAGTGAATTATATTCGCTTAGCTTTTTCTTTTTCGTAGTTTTCAAGAGCATGTTTGACCTTACTTGATGTTTTTTCAACACAGGTACGAACCTTTTTGTTTAAATGATTGATGATCTCGTCTGTATCTGGCCGTCTTCTTATTGGGTTAGTCATCGTCACATTACTCCCTTTATCATAATAAAAGAATTTATCTGGGGGTGTCTGCTATGGGCTCCAAAAAAATACTTGATCAACTAGCTGAAGACGACGCTAAAGAAATGTTTTCTATTGCACAAGATGCACTAGTTAATCTAGCTATTGACTATATGATCACTGAAGACGTGTTTAAGATTAGTCTCGAAGGTAAACTGAATAAAGCTATTACACCAAAATGGTTGGAAAACATGTATCAGTCCGGAAATAAAAGAGATGATATCGTAAGCTCTCGGTTAATTTTTGCATATGAGCAACTTGAACCTCTTTTCGAGGAAACTATTAAAACAAGAAATACTGTATTACTTCCTAAAAACAGATTGTTAAAAAGGGAGATAAGCAAAACATACAGATTCTTACTATTTCAGTATTTAATTATTAAATTTAAAAGTCTATTAGGTACGAAATCGAACCTTATCAGTTCTTAAAATACTATATATATTATTTAACAGATTCATATAACCTGGATTATGTAATTCTGTAAATATAAAAAAAAGGAAGTTTCAAGTGCACTGTCGCCACCCGAAATATGTCGAATTTTATACACTTCGGGTGAGGCTATAACAGAATAGACGTTAAATGAAGAACCAAAACTTTATAAACAACAAAGACCTTCGCATGTCTACTAGATATGCTTTTTTTGATATAATTAAATTACTACAATTTGGAAAGATAAAAATCAATTCTACGAAATTGAGGGAGAGTTATTAAAATGCCAATATACAACAAACTAGTCCGAGACCAAATCCCAAATGTAATCGCAGCAACTGGAAAGAAATACTCAACTACAATCCTCTCAGACGAAGATTACATCATAGAACTACAAAAGAAAGCCTCCGAAGAACTAGAAGAATACATAAATGCTAAAGATCAAAACGAAGCAATCGAAGAACTTGCTGACCTTCTTGAAATCCTTCATGCCTTTGCTGAATATCATGGAACCTCAATCCAAGAGGTTGAAAAAATACGGGAGAAAAAAGCAGAAGAACGTGGTGGGTTTAAGGAAAAGATTTTCTTAATCGAGGTTGAAGATGAGCAATAGCCAGTTAATCACCACCAATTTAGTTCATGAATTGAGAGAGAGGATACAAGAGGCAGACTCCATCTATATTTTATCCTCTTTTTCCATGACGTCTGGAGTAAGAATGCTAGTAGATTCCTTAAAAGAAGCCGCTAGTAGAGGTGCAGATATTAAGGTGTGTACGGGTGACTATTTATTCATCACTCAACCGGAAGCTCTTACTTTACTAAATAGCATTCACCCCAACCTTGAGATTAGACTTTGGAGAAGTAATGGAGTTTCTTTTCATCCAAAGGCGTATCTTTTTCATTATGATAAGAATGGAACCATCATTATCGGTTCTTCCAATCTATCGAAATCGGCATTGACCACTGGTATTGAGTGGAATGCTCTGTTAAAAGAGGGAGCAAATCAAGAAACGTTTGATTATGCTACAAAGCAGTTTATTGACATTTTCTACTCGGAACATACAGTGGCCATTAATAGTGAAACGATTAAGCATTATCAGCAGGATTATGATCTGTTTCATCAAAAAAATCCTCAGCTTGCTCAGAAGATGACGGAACTTGAGGAGTTAGCCTTGATGTATCAGCCTAAACCTGAGGAGCTTCCAACCCAAGTTGCAGAAGAGGGATCTGGATATGATGAAATAGCTCCGCGTTTTGCACAAGTAGATGCTCTGGAGCAATTGGGGTCTGCCATTGAAGAAGGATATAGCAGTGCAATGGTTGTAATGGCTACAGGACTTGGAAAGACCTATTTGGCAGGTTTCTTTTCACAGCGATACAAACGGGTATTATTTATTGCTCACAGAGAAGAGATTTTAGGGCAAGCAAGGTTATCTTTTAATAAAGTTAACCCGAACAATACATATGGAATATACAATGGACATTCAAAGGAGTCCAATGCGGATGTAATATTTGCATCGATCCAAACTCTTAGTATGAAACGACATCTGGAGGTTTTCAGTCATGATGAGTTTGACCTTATCATTGTGGATGAGTTTCACCATGCAGCGGCAGATTCTTATCAGAGGGTGTTGAATTATTTTCAGCCTGAGTTTCTGTTAGGTATAACCGCAACCCCAGATCGTGCTGATAACAAGGATGTATATGCCATTTGTCATGGAAATGTTGCCTACCGGATTGACTTTATTGAAGCCATTCAGCAGCATTGGCTATCACCTTTTCATTATGTAGGCGTTTATGATGAGACTGATTACTCCCAAATTACCTGGTTAGGTGCTAAGTATAATGAACAGGAGCTTTTAGCTGTACAATTGAAAGAAGAAATGGCTGAGAAGATCTTGGAAGCGTGGAATTTACATAAGCAAACCCGTACGATTGGATTTTGTTCTTCAATCAGACAAGCTAATTTTCTCTCGGACTATTTTACTGAGCATGGATACCGTTCCATTAGTCTACACTCTAGATCAGATATTCCGAGGGAAAATGCTATCCAACAGCTTGACCAAGGGGAATTAGATATTATTTTCACAGTGGACTTGTTTAATGAAGGTGTGGATATTCCTTCTGTTGATACAGTTCTATTTGTTAGACCTACTGAGTCTCTGACTGTCTTTACACAGCAGATTGGGAGAGGGTTGAGACTTCATCCTGAGAAAGAAAAATGTGTCATTATTGATTTGATTGGAAATTACCGAAATGCAGACTATAAGCTTTCCTTGTTTAATATAGGTGAAACTGAGGTTAAAAAAGGTGTCTCTACAATCCCGCAGGTTCCAGTTGGGTGTGTAATAGATTTAGATATAAGAGTCATTAATTTAATTAAAGAGCTTTCACTCAAACACCAGCCGAGAAAGCAGAAGCTGTTGAGTAATTATCGTGTGCTGAAGGAAGAGCTTGGAAAAAGACCATCCTATCTTGAGCTGCATTTAAAAGGTTCGGTAGATGTAAATGAATACAAGCAGGAATTTAAGACATACATAGGCTTTTTAGTGTGGGCAGATGAATTAACTAGTAACGAGTTGGATGTCTATAATGATTACAAAAACTGGTTATCTGAGGTAGAGAAAACTGGGATGGCGAAAAGCTATAAGATGGTTGTTTTGAATGCGATGTTAAAGCGTGGTAAGGCAGCATGGTATAACAGCATCACACCTCAGGAAATTGCACCTGGTTTTCATCGATACCTGACTGAAAAGGACTACAGAAAGAAGATAGATTTCTCGGACAAGGAATCCAAGAGGTTATGGGAGTATGATGAGGAGAAAGTAAGTAGTCTCATTTCTAGAATGCCCATGTCAAAATGGAGTGGGAGTTCAAAAGGCTTGGTTGTTTTTGAGAAGAATGTGTTCAGCATTAAAATAGATGTAAAAATTGAACATGAACAAACTTTGTTTGAATGGACGAAGCAAATTTGTGAGTATAGGCTGCAACGGCATTTTGAGAGGAAAGGGATGAAGCAATTAAACTGAAAGAGTTTTTTACATAACATAACTCGCTGTATTAGAATTTAATTAAACTTAGAGATTCTAAACGAACGATGGAGGCAAACAAAAACCTAACGACCTAGTTTAGAATAAACAAAGAGACAACTCCTTAAAGGATAGTGGAAGAGGACAGTGGGTTTATTATAAATAATTGGATGTTGACTGTGCAACTCTACCAACATTCCATTGATAATGGTTTTACGGATAAATGGATGCCAAAGAAGCGAATAATTAGTTGAGATGAAAAGACTAAGTTGTTAAGAAAACTCTACCTAGAAGTGTATAAAAGGAAGGACAACTATAACTTTCTTTGATTAAGAAGAGATGAAGTATGTATATAGTCCATTGACTGGATAGAGAATAAAAAAAATAATGAAATTCATTTTTAAATTGAGATAGGAGCTAGTATGGCAAACTTTGTTGAAAACTTAAAAGAATCTCTATATAAAGGTTTTATAGATTATTCAAGTAATAAAACAGATATGTATAAGCCTATGTTATTAGTAAATAGTGTGAAACAAAATGAGAATGTTTTAACTTCACTAATACAAGAGTTAAATGTTTGTAGTGATTTTTTCTTTTCCGTAGCTTTTATTACTGAGAGTGGACTGGCTACTTTAAAATCATATCTATGGGATATGAAGTTACGAGGTATCAAAGGGAGGATCTTAACGTCTACGTTTCTTCAATTTAACAATCCCAAAGTGTTTCGAGAATTGATGAAGATATCGAATGTGGAGGTCAGATTAACAGATGTAAAAGGCTTCCATTCAAAGGGATATATATTTAATCATCAGACACATTACTCTCTGATAGTCGGAAGCTCAAATTTAACATCTCATGCTTTAAAAGTTAATTATGAGTGGAATGTAAAATTAACATCTCATGAAAATGGAGAGATTATTCATCACTTTATTAAACAGTTTGAAGAGATTTGGAAAGACTCTAATTTGTTATCTGCAGATTGGATAGAACAATATGAAAAAACGTACTCAGAGCAAGTGATCAAAGAAGAGCTAAAAAACGTTGTTGAAATCCCTAATGAATACCGCTTAAATACTTTGCAAGATGCAATTAATATAAAGCCAAATGATATGCAAGTTGCTGCTTTAGAAAGTATTCAAAACGTGCGCGAAGGTGGTCATACTAAAGGTATGGTTATATCGGCAACTGGAACTGGTAAAACATATTTATCTGCATTTGATGTCCGTAGGGTTTCCCCTAAACGAATGCTTTTTATTGTTCATAGGGAACAGATATTAAAAAAAGCTAAATCAGATTATCAAGAGATATTAGGTGATATTAGTAAAAATTTTGGTATACTTTCAGGTACATCTAAACAGTCTGACGTAAAGTATTTATTTGCAACGATACAAACCATATCAAAAGATGATGTATTATTACAATTTGATCCTACAGAGTTTGATTATATTTTAATAGATGAGGTACATAGAGCTGGAGCTGAATCCTACCTAAAAGTAATTAAATATTTTCAACCGAAGTTCTTATTAGGAATGACTGCTACTCCTGAACGTTCTGATAACTTCAACATCTACGAGTTATTTGACTATAACATAGCTTATGAAATTCGATTACAGGAAGCTCTCGAAGAAGATATGCTATGCCCATTTCATTATTTTGGTGTTACAGATTTTGAGCATAATGGAGAGGTAATAGATGATACAAGCACTTTGCAAAAGCTTGTAAATGAGGAAAGAATAAATCATATTATTGATAGGATTAATTATTATGGATATTCAGGTTCATCTGTAAGAGGTTTAATATTTTGTAGTGGAAAAGAAGAAGCCAAAAAACAATCGGAGCTTCTAAATGAAAGAGGATTTCGAACAGTTGCATTAACTGGAGATGATTCTCAGGATGAGCGAATTCGTCAAGTGAATTTGTTGGAGAATGGGCATTTAGACTACATTATTACAGTTGATATTTTTAATGAAGGCATAGACATTCCAAGTATCAACCAAGTTGTAATGCTAAGACAAACACAGTCTAGTATCATATTTATTCAGCAGTTGGGTCGTGGATTGAGAAAGCACAATTCAAAGGACTTTGTGACGATAATTGATTTTATTGGTAACTATAAGAATAATTATCTTATTCCAATTGCCTTATCAGGAGATAAATCACAAAATAAAGATAATGTTCGACGTAACATGAAGGACACTAGTTATATTAAGGGTGTCTCAACCATTAACTTTGAAGAGATTGCTGCAAAGCAAGTTTTTAAAGCGATAAATGAAACGAAACTAACTTCATTAAGGATACTACGAGAAGCCTATCTAGACCTAAAAAATAAAATTGGTAGGATACCCTATATGTACGATTTCATCACCCATAATTCTATTGATCCATTAGTTATAGTAGAGGAGCATTCAAATTATTATCAGTTTTTGTTGAAAATGAATGAAGACATTCCTGCACTTTCTGAATATGAAAAACAAATCCTTGTCTTTCTCTCACTTGAGGTGTTGAATGGGAAAAGAAAACATGAGATTATTTTACTTGATTTATTGTTACAGCAAAATGAACTATCAGTGAACAAGTATTTAGAGATACTAGTTTCTTTTGAATGTTACGTGACTGAAAGCACTTTAGAGTCGATTAAACGTATTTTTAATTTGGAGTTTTTTACACAATCCTATAAAAAGAAGTATGGTAACATTCCAGTTGTAGATTTTGAAAATAATGTCTATAAGGTCAACCGATTAATTAGTCAAAGCTATTCTTCAAATGAGTATTTTCACCTTCTACTGAATGATATTCTTTATACAGCTAAAGAAAAATCGAAAGACTATTCTACATCAAAACCTTTAACACTTTACCAAAAGTACTCAAGAAAAGATGCGTGTAAGCTTCTGAATTGGCAAAATGATGAGAGTTCAACAATGTATGGCTATAAGCCAAAACATGGAACATGCCCTATCTTCATAACGTATCATAAAGATGATGAGATTGATGCTAGTGTAAAATATGGAGATGAATTCCTAAATCCAAAGATAATTAAGTACTTTACTAAAAGCAATAGAACACTGCATTCAGAAGAAGTTCAAAAGATAATTTTTTCTGAACAAAAAAAATATGAACTTCATATATTTGTAAAAAAAGATGATGCAGAAGGTACTGATTTCTATTATTTAGGTACTGCATTACCAAAAGAAGAAACAGCGAGACAAACAAGCATGTTGGATAAAAACAACAAAGAGATCCCTGTAGTTACGTTAGAACTAGTTTTAGAACACTCCATTGAACCAAAACTTTATCACTATATAACAAAAGAATAGATACATTAAAAACCCACGAAAAAAATCGTGGGTTTTCATTTTTTCAGGAAGAGAAGCTGGAAATTATCTTTCTTTAATTAATTCTACAACTGCAGGAATATCAGCTGGAGCCCACTTAAGGGAATCAAGGTTTTCGCGTTTTAGCCATATTAGCTTAGAATGCTCTGTTGGTATAGGATTACCTGAAGTAATTTTACACTTAATTGCAATTAAGTTAATGATAAATGTTTCATATTCATGTGTGTTCTCGTTAAATAACTCATTAGTTTCTATTTTACAATGAAGTTCCTCTTCAATTTCTCTACGAAGGGCTTCAAAAATATCCTCATTTTTCTCTACCTTTCCACCTGGAAACTCCCACATGTTTGGTATAGCCATTTTAGGAGATCGTAATGCACAAAGAAGTTCTTTATTATCGTTTTCAATTATAGCTGCGACCACTTTTACTGTCTTTTTCAAAATTATCACCCTGTTTTTATTAATATAATAACATTTTACTGAATAATTCAAAACGATAAACACCCTTTTGCTTGAGTTGAAAGTTTTATGGAACTGTCATAAACGTATGGAAACTCCATATGAATAGGGTAGCAGGGAAGGGAGGATTGTTATGAAGCTTTCTCAACAAGAATTGGTAAAGAAACTAAACGAGCTAATTGATGCATGTGCAACCTACTCATTATTTACAAAAAGAACCCCTCATGAGAGAGCTAAAATTAAAGAGCTTTTATCCATTGTCAGAATTCACAAAGAAGAATTAAGTAAAGAGTTTGTGAAATACAACTTAGGGCAAAAGAGGCTAAAGCTTCTAAACGAATGGATGGAAGGGGCAAACAATATGACAAAGGTTGTGTCAATGCTCAATATGAAGGGTGGAGTGGGTAAAACTACACTTACCTATAATCTTGCATGGTATGCGGCCTATAAGAAAATGTATAAAGTATTAGTGATTGATTTAGACCCCCAATCTAATTTAACTCAAATTTTCATGGGTGAAGAAGGCTATAAACAATTTCTAGCAGATGATAACCAGTCAATTGTCGATATTTTTGAAAACAGCAACAATGTTAGTGATGATGTTATCCGTACAGTAGATGAATGGACAGATGGAAGTCTCATTCACCTAGTCCCATCTCGTGTTGAACTTTCCAAAACACTTAAAAATCCTACAACGAAAGAACATAAACTAAGAAGATTCTTATCTGAATATAAACATCAATACGACCTCATTCTAATCGACTGCCCTCCTACCGATTCCATCCTTTCTGTCGCAAGTTACTTAGCAAGCGATAATCTTATTATTCCAGTGAAGCTAGAAAAGCTCGCCATTATTGGTCTACCTTTATTGGCAAGTAGTATTGAAGAATTTAATCATGATAATGCAGGTGAAAATGAAATTAAAGTAGCAGGTGTTATTTTTAATAACGTTGAACCAGGTGAACCAAAAGAAAACAGAACTTCAAAGCAAGAAGTAGAGGTTTTGGCGAAACAATATGATTGGTATGTCTTTCAAAATGAAGTAAGGGAATCTAAAGCGTATGTAAACGGAATCCGCGAAGGTAAACCTATGTTTGAGACTTCAAGAGTAAGAGATTATGTCATGAAGGAATTTTACGATGTAGGAGACGAATTTTTGCAGAGGGTTGGGTTAGATATATGAGTTCAAAAGTTCTTTTACTTGAATGCTTAAAGCTTAAGGCTATGTTTGATGAAACAGAATTTAAAGAAGTCATTGAAGTATTGAAAGATCATGATCATCAGTATTTAAGAGAGGTCCTTCGTTTAGTGAAAATGTTAGATATAGGAGCAACCCAAGCTGTAATAACTAAGAATAAACCAAATAAACATCCTGATATAGTGAACTTTGATTCATATGAAAACAAACTACAGTTGGAAGAAATACTAGAATTAGCAGAATCAAAGGAAGTTTTTCGTCTTATAAAAGACTTACAAGACTATATTAGTAAAAAAAAGAAGCTTACGAAGGCAAGGTATACAAAAAAGGAGTTAATCCAAATTTATGTAGAACTACTAGCTAATGCAAGCAAAGAAGAACTAACAATAGAGAAGGAAAAGCTCTTAAGTCTTAAGGATGATAAGGTAGCTCATTTTATTGGCATGGCCAATGAAATTGTAAATGCTAGGAAAGTGAAGAAGTTTTAGTGTACGAATAATGGTTAGTGAGAGGTGTATCGTTTTTGAAATGATATACCTCTCCCTGTCCCTTAAGACCCTCTGATTAAGACCTATTGTAATAAGTTTAGAAGAAAGATATGAGATTAAAGAAATTATGGTTCATCTTAATAGTGTAAATCAGCACTTTATTTCAGCACAAGGAATTCAAATTAATCCATCACTAAACCTGAAATAATGTGCAATATTTTTCACTTTATTTCCGATGAGCAGATTAATTCGCTTTGATTTTCAAATATTTCAGTTGAAGATTAGGAGACCTAAAAACAAAAACCCCTTAGAAAGGGGCATCGGAAAGTTGGAAATATGGTGTGAAGATTTTGACTTTATAAATTTCAAGTGGCTTTAAATTAAAGCTTACATTTTGATTCATGGTAATAAACCAGTCAAAATCCTTTTCAACATATGCTTGATAGTAATGATTTCTAATTCTCAGTTCAATCGTCTGTCCTTGTTCCACACCATAGGATCTTTGGCCAATCCATACTCTCCATGTGTCATTTCGGTGGTCAAAAACTAAAATTCCACGTTTCATCATAATCCAGTATCCTCCGCGGCTATTCGAACAATCTCTTCATCTATCTGTTCCTTCTTCATTTGAAATCCATATAATAGACAATTCGTTGTTAAGGTGTTGATGACCCGTGGCCAACCTTGTGATTGTAGGCAATGGCTTCTTTTGCTGTCTCTGTGAAAATGGATATCTTCGATCCCGCAACCTTTAGATGGTGATCGACATAAAGGGAAACTTCTTCTTTATCGAAAGCAACGAGTTGGTATCGCATGATGATACGCTGAGCCAATGGGCGATTCTGATTCAAATTTAGTCTTGTCCTTAAATGTGGCAAACCGGCAAGAACGAGAATAAACGGATTGGTGGAATCCATCTGAAAGTTAAACAAAATAGCCAAATCTTGTAGAAACGTATCCTTTGCCATATGCATTTCATCTAGGATAAATACCGGAGTGATCTTCTACTCACGATAAAGTCGCTCAATTCCTTCTTGAATTTGTCTAAATAGATCTACCTTTCGGAACTTCGGCTCCTCACCTAATCCATAGGCCAAGCCCGGTAGAAGTCCATTACTCCAGTTGAGAGGGGAAAGTAAATGACTTGATAGAGAGAGGGATTCAATGATTCCTTGAAGGTGCGTAATGTAAAGGTTTTCCCTGCTCCTGGCTCTCCTAAAAGTAAGCCAATGCCTTTTGTTCTTTTCAAATAATCTAGGCCCGACAGGGCTTCTTGATAAGGACGAGATTGAAAGGAATCCGATATCTTCAATCCTTCTGGAAATGGTTCATAAGCAAGCGAATAATAGGACTTATACATCGGCATGCTCCTCCTTTTGATCTGGAACGGAAAAAGGAGAGCGGTTTCGTTTTACACGGGCATTATCTTTCATACTAACAAGCTTTAATTTTGCTATTTCTTTCCCTTCTTCATAAACGAATACATCCTGATCATCCAGGCGTACATCAATGGATTGACCAATATAACGTGGTGGTACTTCATACAATTGCTTATTGAGCGTTATGGTTCCATCTGCCTTTACTTTTCTTTGTTCACGTTTCAAGAAGATAGAGTCCAGAATAGATGGATTCTCCAGAAACTTCACGTTCTCCAATTGGGAGTGAAAGACTCCATGGGGAGTTTGCCCATCTAAAGAAGCATGCACCCTACGGTGATAGTCTTCTTTTAGCCAAAGCCAGAATCGATCATTTAGTTATTCCAATGAGTGTGCTGGGTTAGTGTCTAATAAGGGATAGAATCTTGTTTGAACAGTTTTAAAAAAACGTTCAATTTTTCCCTTGCTTTTAGGATCGTAGGGTTGCGTATGGATAACTGTTGTCCCAAGTTGAGCACAAGCATATTGCAGAGTTTCAGAACGATAGATTTTGCCATTATCTGTGTAAATGGAAGTACCTTCGAAAGCATGGGGACGGTTCTTCTGCTTCCAAATGGAAGCAAGAGGACAGTCCCCATACTTCTTCTATAATGCTAGTTTCATTGCCGCGATCACAAGTTCATCGTTTTGATCATTGCACCATGCTTCTATTTTTTCAGCTAGGCAGCTACTAAGTGTTCCAAATCCATTTTTTTCGAATAATTGAAACGGGTTAGGTGAGGGTACGCCCGCGTCTTCTACAATAATCTTATCTTTGTTCTTTGAAGAACTCTTAAGTGAATTTGAAAAACAATGTCGACATTGATTTTCAAATTTTATAAGAAAAGTTATAATTTTTCTTATAAGAGAATAGAACGGCCAAGGAAAAAGTAGAAGCTTAGGGATTGTTCTTCTAATTCCAAATGGACCCAAGAGAACTATTACCATGCTTGCTTCATAGGGGGGAAGGGACTTTGGATATAAATGCTTATGATCAACTACTAGTCTCGCATTTTGTGCATAAAACTTGTCCTTAATAGAACAGAATCGTATCTTCACTGATTCCTAAAAAAAGAAAACCAAATCCTACTAATTTTCATGTCGAACTGGTTATTTTGTGATAATTTTAAAGTAGGAACCCCGATAAGCAAGAGTGTTGATGGTTAAATTAGATTAGGTGATAAAATCCTTTATTAAATGGGAAGCAGTTATAGTATGAGAATAGTGGAGGAACTTCTATGTTTTTAAATGTCAAAATGGAATCTACATTTTTGGAAGACGTAGTTAATTACATTCAAAAAGATATGACCATTCTATTAATAGACGAAGAAGAGGATGAAACCAATATTGGTCAAGGAGAAATGATTGTATTTTCAACTAAACATGCTGACTCTCCTTCGATACGAGAACTTTGCGAGGGGCTTGAGCTGCATCTTTACCAAACTGTCAGTTCAGTTAGGATTTTTAACAATGAGTTTGAAGCCGAAGAATACGAAATGTGGAAGAAAGAAGGAGTAGATTTAACTGGAGAAGAGGAAACACATGATGATCCTGTATGGAAATTCGCTAGAGAACTTGGTGTAAGTGATGTAGCGGTGTATGAAGAAAACGATTATGATGAAAATACAATCAGTGTATATGGAACGATCGCAATTTTATCAGATTTATCTATTGGGAAAGAGTACCAAAGAAAAGGGTATGGCACCCAAGCAATGGAAGAGAATATTAATTACTGCAAAGCTTTAGGTATCGATTTTATTTTACTCAAACCCTTTCCTCCTAGTGGAGAGGATATGGATGAGATCGAAAGTCAAAGAAAGGTTAGTGAACTTCTAAGTTTTTATGAGCCACTTGAATTTAAGAAAACGATTGGGCGAGCAGAAGAAGTTCATTTGTGTTTACGATTGTTTTAAATCTAGTAGTTTATCTTGTATAGAAGCATGGTGACAGTTCTTCTGCTTAATGGAAGCAAGAGAACCGTCCCCATGCTTCCCAATTCAATTCTATGAAAAAACATTTCAACATAAACCAAATAATTGTCACGAATATCCGCTTGAATTTGAAATAATGAGGGGGTATGAAGTGATTACGTTTCGGGAAATGAGGAAAGAGTTTGGGAGTTTTCCGGCGGTTGCGGGGTGTTATAGGAGGGTGGAGTGTTAAGGGGAAGGCTATCCAAACGAGTAAATTATAAAAACGATAAACACCCACAAACATTGATATATCAATACTTGTGGGTGTTTTTATATTTGTCGAAAACAGGATAAAAAATTTTGGGTTTGTATTCATTTTACAGATTTTTCACTCAAAATTAATATGGGGAATAGTAGGATCAATAGATATAGTAGAGATTCACGGGGGTATGTCAAGTGGGGGTATTAGTATATTGTTTTGGGAAAGAGAAGCTCTATCGCTTTTAATTAACAGATTAGAAAAAGTGAACAAAGATTTCTTTTAGAATAATATAACAGGCACCTCGATTTCCAGACAGTAATCCCGGTCAGACATTGGATACATCACTTTGAGTAGTAATAACTTAAACATCAAAATGGGACATTTGGCTGTAGCGCAAAATGCCTCATTATACGTCTCTTTTAACTCATCATAAATAAATTCAAAGTTAACTAAGTTATTAAACTTCCTTAAGAAATGATCCTTCGGGATTAATATATCATAAAGTGCACTATATGAACTGAGCATTAATTCTTTTTTAGGTAGCATGGTATCACCAATTTTCTTATTTTTCTATCTCTATAATATCATTTTTAATTTACCAACTAAATAATGGGTACGAAAAAAGGTGATATTTAGACATTTTCAGCAGTCTATGTTAAATCTCGCCTTTTTTTGTTTGCTTTATTAATCCTTAGATTTAGTTTTCACATATTTGACTACAAGATGAATTCAATGAACTCGCATTTTGTCTTTTATTGTAAAAACCTAGGGGTTATAATTGAAAGTGGACAAGTATATGTATATAAATTGAGACCAATATAAAAGCAACTGATAGAAAAAGGTGATGCTATGAAGAAAAAGTTAGTTCATTTAAAGGATCGGTTAAATGATTTAGGTAAGAGAAACCGATCGATTCGAATGTTAAAGTTATATGACAAATGGGCGTTTGATATTAGTACGATAGATAAGTTAGATCAAACAACAGCGGAAACAATAGTTGAGAGAGTGGTGGAACAAAAGGGGAATGTCATCCTCCTAAAGCAAAATCCACTTAATGAAGATTCATTAGTTCTTTCAAATAAGCTAACCTCATTATTCAGGAACATAAAAGGGATTGAGGAGGAAACCGGCCTTTACGATCTATATGTTGGGTACCCTTATATTACTGGTAATATGCTGGATGGTACGTTTATCAGAGCTCCATTGTTTTTATATCCAGTCAGACTTGAAAGAGAAAAGGCGAGTGGCACACAGTGGAAGCTTCATTTTGATGATGGGGGAGCTCAACTCAACCGTACTTTATTTCTTGCCTTCAAAAAATATAGTGGAATTCATGTACCTGATGAAATCTTCGACGAAGCAGAAGAACAAGTCCAATCGATTAACTTTTTAAAGTGGATATCTTGGCTGAAAAACTACTCTTTGAATATTCTTTGGTCAAATCAAAGTGAGGTACAGTCGTTTAAGGATTACAAACAAGATGAAGTACCTGATTATAAAAATGGTCAATTTGAGTTAGAAAACATGGCGATATTAGGGAACTTTCCTCAAGGGAATTCTGCCATACTGAAGGATTACGAAGACTTAATTAGCATGGTCGAAGGTGGTAACACGGATCTTGGAGTGATTGGTGAACTTCTTCAGGCTGGTGAAGAGCTTGATAAAATCTCGGAGCCTGGTGATGATCTAGATGCAGAGGAAAGAAGAGAACAAAGCGAGAACGAAAGATTTTTCGTATTGGATACAGATGCCTCACAGGAAGAGATTATCAAGGAAGTTGACAATCAAAAAGGTATTGTCATCCATGGTCCTCCAGGTACTGGGAAGTCACAGGTTATCGTCAATTTAATTGCCAACTCTATTTCTCAGAACAAAAAAGTACTATTAGTTTGTCAAAAAAGAGCAGCGTTAGATGTGGTGTATCAACGTTTAGACTCAATCGGTTTGTCATCTCATGTAGCGTTACTACATGATGAAAAGAATGATCGGAAATCCTTGTACCGAAAGCTGCATAGTTTACTCGAGGATGACCTTTCTACCCAGGAACTTGAAACTGAACTCAACCAAATTTCTTCGAAGATTGAGCAAGCTGAATCGCAATTAAATGCGATTGCAAAAGGGCTGTATGAAGTCCATCAACACGGGTTTAAAGCCTATGATTTATATGGACTAAGTAAACCTGTTACCAGCCTGGATACAATATTAAACATTGAAAACGTGTTAACATCGTTATATAAAGATAATCTAGAAGAAGTACTTATCAAGATATTTTCATATGGTAAATACTACAGCCGATTTGGTAGTCCTAACTATCCGTTAAAAAGTAGAAGTCCTTTTACAAACTTAGATATGAAGGATTCACTTACAATTGTTGAAATTCTTAAGAACGTTCAAGAGAAAGCGAAACAAAGTATAGACTACTTAGAGAAATTCGAACAGGATTTTGTTACACCAGAATACAGCTGGAATATAAGTGATAAATTAGAAAAAATCTATGACGACTTAAGTCCTGATGAAAAAAGGTCACTGCAGAAGTTAAGGCTATGGTGGTGGACTTCATTTACCGGTAAGACGATTGTTGAAGAGATGTTAAACGAAGAAAAATTTAAGGGTTTGTCATCAAAAGAGTGGCCGAAACTTCGGGAAAGTTTAAGATTACTCTATGAACTTTCTCAGGTTTCAGAAAAAATGTCTAAAGAAGTAGACTCTTTAAAAACGTACTTCTCAAAAGTGGCCCTTACCCAACTCAATGAGAGAATTACAAAAGGGGACATCCCACTAACAGATTTTCAGCAGCAACAAGAATTCATCATACAGGACTTTGAAGAGCTGCGAAACATGGATCGGACCTATGAAGAAAGTTTACCTTTTATAAAAACGATCATAGACCTATTAAAACAAAAATCAGGGGATAACGTTCATAAACAGCTAGCAGATGAATGGGTTGATCTTGTTAAACAATCTGCTTATATTCACTGGATCGATCAAATTGAAAGGAAGCATCCTTCCTTGACGAAGATCGGAACAGAAGAATTGGACAAGGTACGTGAAAATTTCAAAGATTTGTTAGTTCAAAAAAGAAACCTAGCAGTTAAGGTATTAATCAATATATTGTTAAAAAGGCTCTACCAAGTAAAACAGCATAATAGCAAAGCGATGAGAGAGTTGAAGCACCAAGTGGGGAAGAAACGCCAGGTTTGGCCAGTGCGAAAGCTTGTGAGGGAGTTTTCCTTAAACGGCTTACTCGATGCTATGCCTATATGGTTAACATCACCAGAAACAGCCTCTGCGATCTTTCCCTTACAAAAGGATTTATTTGATGTGGTCATTTTCGATGAAGCATCTCAGTGTACGGTCGAAAACGGACTTCCGTCTGCATACCGCGGGAAAACTCTGGTTGTGGCAGGGGATGAAAAGCAGCTTCCACCTTCTAGTCTTTTTAAAGGTGAAATACAAGGCGATGAAGATGACGAAGAACAAATGGAATTGCAAGAATCTGAAAGCCTACTTAATTTAGCTAAACGTATTCTGCCTGAAAGAATGCTGCAATGGCATTACCGTTCAAAGTCAGAAGAGCTAATTAACTTTTCAAATCATGCCTTTTATAATGGAAATATTCAAATAGCACCAAACGTTCAACCATTGAAATCGCCAGCAGCTTTACAGTGGCGAAAAGTGGAGGGCAAATGGATCAACCAATGTAATGTTATTGAAGCTGAAGCAGTGGTGGAGTTAATAAAAAACATCATGATCAACAACCCATTAAAAACGGTCGGAGTTATTACCTTTAATGCAAAACAACAGGACAAAATTTTAGATATCATTGATAGAGAAGTAGAAAAAGACCAAGAATTCGGTGTTCTCTATCAACAAGTCATGAGTAAAGATCTTGATGAACGATTATTTGTCAAAAATATTGAGAATGTCCAAGGTGACGAGCGTGATTTCATCATTTTCTCAATCGCTTATGCAAGAAACGAAGAAGGCAGAGTATACAACCGATTTGGTACACTTGGTCAACAAGGTGGAGAAAACCGTCTAAACGTTGCCATCACACGTGCAAAAGAACAAATTTATGTGGTATCAAGCATCGAACCTAGTGATTTGAACGTAGCAACTGCCAAAAATGATGGACCAAGATTATTGAGAAGTTACCTAGAATATGCCAAAGCAGTCTCATCACTTAGAAAGGATGAAGTTGAGGCTGTCTTAGTTCAATTAAATGAAAACAAAAATATTAAAAAACAGGCTGCAACACTATCATTCGACTCTCCATTTGAAGAGCAGGTATATAATGAGCTAACAAAACTAGGCTATAAAGTAGACACACAAGTCGGAATGTCTGGTTATCGAATTGATCTGTCAGTTGTCCATCCTAATTATCCGGAAAAGTATATCTTAGGAATCGAGTGTGATGGAGCAATGTACCATAGTGCTCCTTCTGCAAAAGAAAGAGACGTGTACCGTCAAAAATTTCTAGAATCAAAAGGTTGGAAAATTACTCGGATATGGAGCAGAACCTGGTGGAGAAATTCGAGTGTTGAGATTGAGCGGATTGATCAGATGATTAAGCAGATGGTGAAGGATGAGGTTGTTAAGGAAGAAATGCAGTTAAGATAGGCAAGTGATAGACAAGGTGTGCCTAATTTGGTGCACTTGTTTTATTTGTGTATAAAAGAAGAGATAATTAGAAGCAGCCGGAACCGTCCCTGTGCTTCCGCAACCATTAAAGTTACCAGCAGCCATTCAGTGGCGAAAAGTGGACGGCAAATGTAATGTAATTGAAGCTGAAGCAGTAGCGAAGCAAGAGAACCGTCCCCATGCTTCACCATGCTTCATTTGGGATTGTAATCTTTGGAAAGATTCTTCTCTCTATTATTGCTTATTTCATTGTTACTTTACCTTTTCGTAAACTGGAGTCGATTGAATTTGGTGGACTCAAATATAAGGAACAGGCAAAAAGGCAAGAAGAAATTGCAGATAGGGCAATTGAAACGATTCAGGCAGACGAATTAAAGAGGTTATCTTTTATACATACAGTTGCAACTAATGAAGATATCTATCAAGGGATATCGAATTGTGTAAATTCTTATAATTCGTTCAATCAGTTTCTTGCATCTGAATACCTAGCTTCCTTATTGCATGCAACCTTTCCTGATTTTACCGAGATTGGCGTTGTGTCGATTGATAACAATCAGTTAAACACTAATCAAATGACAACCTTACACAAAAAAAAATCAGAGGTAATTAGACAATCTTTTAATCATAAACAGAAGTATTTAGATGAGGCTGAAGATAAATATTTTGCTGTTCCTTTACTTTATCAAGAAAATGAACAAGATTTCACTATTCTATATGGGGTCTCTTCAAAAAGCTTAACAGAATCAGATCTCTTGATGATATTATCTGCCTGGGGAATTATTACATACCAGATTGATCTAGCGATGTCACAATTTTCTATGGAAGCAAGCACTGGTTCTTGAGGATTGTACACTATCATGTTATTATTATATTGAGAAGTTTAATGGAAGGGGAGTTATAATATGTCAAGAAGGAAAGTAGAAGTTCGCATCATTACGACGCCATCTACAGACAACACACCGACGCCAGCGAAAACCTTAACTAGTCTTCAGACATTAAATAACTTCAAAAGCGTAGTCAATACTTATGCAACTTATAACAAAGATAAGAATGCCGTATATCGTAGGTACAAAAATGAGATGTCGTTAGCAAAAGTGACGCCTTGAATAATAAATAAAACACTTTACACATAATAATAGACATGAACTTTCACTGAGGAGGATTCTATGTCTATTTTTTATTTTCCTACAAAAAATACAAATAAATTCGGACCCAGAAAAAGAGGGAAAGGAAATTTCTTAGATAACCACTCTTTAAATACTAAAATTGCAAAAGAAATCAATAACAACGCAGAATACATACCTGAAAAAAATGCTGTCTACCGACAATATAAACAACAAATGAATGGAGTGAAAAATCCAAAATGAGTAGTTCTTAAAGAAAATAAGTGGTTTCTGAGTCAATTTTAAGAACAAATAAAAATTAATAGCAATTAGCCTAGATGAATATCCCGAATTGGTATGTTCATCCTGGGTTTTTTTAAGTAAATTAAAAAATCAAATTACGATGACCACACGCTCTCCTCTTAATATAGAGAAAAAGAAAGTATGGTGGTATGTAATTTATAAATGTGCAGGTTTGGTACGAACGTGTGAAGGCTGTTATTTTAGAAGAAGCCAGTACACAAGTTTTTATTAATTATTGGACATTCGACCAAATTAAATTCATGTCATTAGATTAATTACAGAATAAATTCAAAGTCAGCAAGGGATTATTTAAGAGAAGAGTCGGAATAATCAATTAGTAACTTTGACTCTCTATTTATTTAGTAAAACTCAATATGTACCTTGTACTTTTTAGTGGATTTTTTTTATAAATATGATGTTAGTCTAAATATAAGACACAGTAAAATAGGGTGAATGTGTAGTATAATTTAACTATCAATTAACGGGTTTGTCCAAGATGTGAAAAGGTTATGAGAAAGAATTAATTAGGTGCTGTAAGTAGGGCGAAGGAATACGGAAAAAGAGAATCTGAAGTAGCACAAGATTTAGAAGAGGAAAATACATTACTAAAAAAGGCTATGGACATCTTCGCAAAAAAAACAGAAAAAATCTATGACTTCATTGAAAAACTGAAATGAGGTTCGGGTAGCGAAGATAAGCAAGGATTTGTATAAACATACAGGTAGATTTCAATTGAACCGTTTAATAGATGGAAATAATGATTTTAATAGTTGTAGTTGTTAGAAGAGTCCCTGTTAAAAGGGGGATAGTAGCCTTAAGTTCGAAGCTTTACATATTTGTATGAAAAAAATTCAGTGAGGGGGATTAATAAGGCAATGTCAAAATGTTTTAGCGTTCTTATATTGATTTTAATAGGTAATGTTATTCTATACTTTGTATTAGGTGTTCTATTTAATAGTAATATTCTTTATGAAACACTAATTTATACATTTAGCACGATAATTATTATACTACTATCAGTGTTAATTTCTTTACTTGTTTATTTAACTAGTATATTAAAGGAAAAGCAGTAGATTCATTAACAGGATATGAACTAATATCAAAAGACGCATATTTCTCACCAATACGAGGGATATGTTTCTTTTTTATTCACCTATTACACTAAAGTGGCCCTCCCTTCGAGAAGGGCAAATAAATATGGACAACGAAGCCAATTTAAATCTACTGCCTATCATTGACTTCCTATTTGCTGATTACATTGAACATGGATTATACACAAACGAAATCAAGGATTATGAACAAAATGGTGAGGGGGATATTAATTGGAACCTTACCATCGAAGAAGAAGATGCCTATTTAGCGAATGGACAAGCCATTTACTTTAATCTAATCACAGATTTTGAGCGAACAGATGAGCAGGATTTTATTCGCCATGTACATATGCATGTATTAACGGAGTGCAATCAATATCTCCAAGCGCTATCAGTGTTGAATATTTTTGAATATCCAGAACATATCTAGTTTCTAAGGCAATCCAAAGTGATGCTCTATATTTTGCAAGAAAAGAAATATTAGATTCTGACTTGAGAATATGGTTAAAGAAGAGATTAAAGAAAGAATTGAATAACATAAAGATTGACAGCGCAGAAGGGAAAAAGTTTTATACCGCAGAATATAATCATGAATTAACAAAGGCGGATTATATTGCTAAATTAGTTATAGAGGATGATGAAGATTTAAAGGATAAACTCGAAAAATTATTTCAATCCTTAAATCATAATAACAGCACATTTTTAGATAAAGATGCAAAGTTTCAAGTGGTGAAAATCTCAAAAGACACCGATCACACCTATTTTATTTTTTATCGAAGTGTGAAAATTTCTGCAATGGAACGAAGAAACGTTAGTAAACTCCCGACCGTAAGAGACAGAGATCAGTTGGTTATTCAAGACAAAAATGTCATCGAGTTTGGAGGTAAAATTGAACTCTTTATTCACGAAGACATCATGTACATTCTGAATCCAAGAACATTAGAATATACTTTTAATTATGATGATCATATCAAAAGGCAGCGGGATAATAACTTAGATACTATTACCAAAATGAGTTTTTTTGATGACGAGTCAAATACAACCAAGTTTAAAGAAACTTCTAGCCAGTATATTCTTTCCAGAGGATTAGCTTCAATTTAAAAAGAAACATTAGACGCATTAGAGGAGAGTTTTGAAGAAAGGTGTGAAGAATTAAATATGATTAAAAGTGATATACCTGACAATGAGCCAGATAGAGATTTAAGAAGAAAGCATATGCAATATGGGATTGGATTGGAATGACCCAAAACCAGCTATTTCGTTTTTGAAAATGATTAATTCAAAGGTATTCAGAAAACTTTCCAAGTCATAGGAGGGTGTAAAAAATATTTCTAATAGGTGAATTAGTCCATGAAGGATTAAAGCACTTTTTTTGTAGATAATTCTGGTGACGTGAAGCTCTAAGGAGTAGTAGTGGTCTAATAGGGAGAGAAATGCTATACAATATATTGCGGTTTATAGTCGGAATCTATTTCAACACACTTATTACTTGATCAATGGCAGAATCAGAATAAGATCTAAAAAAGAGATTTTTCTTACACCATTTGAAATCGTATGGGAAGGAATTGCAGCACAATAGTTAATAGGTTCAAAAAGGATGGCGAAGTTAGAATGTCAATTTTAGTCTATTTATCTGTAGTAGTGCTAACTTTAATTAGTTTCATTCATTTTTACTGGGTATTTGGAGGAAGATGGGGATTTACTGCTTCTGTACCTGAAAAAGCAGGAGGCGGTGCATTGTTTACTCCTAGAATAATTGAAACTTTCATTGTAGCGATAGGATTATTAATTGTAGGATTTATGTTACTGGTTCAATTCAATGCTATCCCATTCTATAAACCTAATATAATTACGAAATCATTTTGTATTATTTTTACCATTATCTTTTTTTTAAGAGCGGTAGGTGATTTTAAATATCTCGGTTTTTTTAAGAGAATTAAACATTCTACATTCGCTAAGTATGATACTAGATACTATTGTCCTCTTTGTCTATATTTAGGGATTTCATTTTTATTGGTGTGGTTATAGATTTTACCACTTTTATGAAATGAGGAGAAAACATGAAGAAGAAAGTACTCATTATTGGAGCAGGGATTAGTGGATTAGCGAGTGCTCTTATGCTTGAAAAAATCGGCTATGCACCAGTAATCTTTGAAAAGTCTGATGGTCTTCGAAATGATGGTGGTGGCTTAACCTTATGGCCTAATGCAACAGATGCACTTCATTCGATGGGGCTATTAGAAGAAATATATCAAAAGAGCAAAATCTTGAGTGAATCAGCCCTTACAACATCTTCAGGAAAAACTCTAGTCACAATACCACTAAAAGAGCTTGCAACTAAATATGGTACTCACACAGTAGGTATTTTAAGAGCCAACCTTCATCACATACTAGCTAGTAAATTAATGCAGACAGAAATAAAAATAGGCTATAAGCTAGTAAACCTAAAAGAAACTAATGAAGAAGTGATCGCACGTTTTGAAAATGGACATGAAGAAGCAGGGGACCTTTTAGTAGGAGCAGATGGTATTCATTCAGCAGTAAGAAATAAGTTATTTCCTAATCATGCCTTACGCTTTAGTGGATATGAAGCTTGGAGAGGTATCGCTACTTATACAAATCAATATACGAAATCTGGCTCTATGTTTGAAGCTTGGGGTAATGGAATGCGATTCGGGCTCATTCCTATGTCAGATTCACTAGTATATTGGTTTGCGACAAGAAATACCTCAGAAAATCTGAGTGAAGGTCAGATATCCAAAGAACAATTGATACATTCGTTTAGAGAATTTGTCGAACCTGTTCCAACCGTAATCGAAGTAACAAAAGATAAAGATATTACAAGAAAAGTGATCTATGATCTAAAGCCATTACCAAATTGGTCAAAAGGAAGAGTAGTGCTAATTGGTGATGCAGCACACGCTACAACACCTAATTTAGGCCAAGGAGCATGTATGGCATTGGAGGATGCCGTAATTCTTGCGCAAACTCTAGAACAAGGCAACTCAATTACACAAACTGTCAAGACCTTTGAAGACATGCGTAAGGGTAGAGCTAAGTTAATTGTAAATAGTTCTTGGGTTTGTGGGAAGATTGCTCAAGTTGAAAATAAATTATTTTGTGATGTTAGGAATAAGCTAGTAAAAATAGGACCTTCAATACAAAGAAACAGTATTTTTAATAGAATTATTGGCCATAAAATTTGATACATGGTGAAGTAAGTAATTTGCATGTTATGAAAAAGGCATTACATTGTTATGCTTAAACAATTATCAAACTATTATTGAAGGGTTTTCTCTGGTTATAAAAGGATAGATTTAGTTAAACAAGAACTATCATTTATAACAGGACCCTTTGGTGCGTAGTACAACGATACTATGCAATAGAAAATAACATTCACAATCTGGCGCGATTGCGGCAGACCATAAGCCTAATTCCTTGGTAAAAATAGGGTGAATTAGGCTTTTTCACTTTAAAACCTTTCCATTACTATGGAAGCAAGAGAACCGTCCGGGATCAGTGATAAAGTCGTCAGTGTGGTCTAGTGATACTAGATATAGAGTTTGATTCCTATTAATACACAACTAATAGTAGTTAACTATATTTATTTATTCGATAATTGTACTTTATCACCAGTCTCGAACCGTCCCCATGCTTCAAGGTGATCCAATGGTTTGCAGAGAGTGTGGGAGCTACCGAGAGAAATGGTCGATTTACGCTCATCCCGGTACGACCAGACTGGAGTGATGGCTCTGATTTAATTGGGTACCGTGATATTAAGGGTGACTTTAAGGATGGTCCGTTAACGAAAGTCATCAAGCGAGCAAAGCTGGAGCTGGACAAGCCTTTCTTTGTTTTACTGGATGAGATGAATCTTGCAAGAGTTGAGTACTATTTTAGTGATTTTCTCAGTGTGATGGAGAGTCGTGACTGGGGAAATGGTGGAATTACTTCGTCATTGATTTTGACAAAAGAAGAGGCAAACGAAAATATTTGGTTCCCAGAAAACCTTTATATTATTGGAACGGTTAATATGGATGAAACGACACATCCTTTTAGCAAAAAGGTGTTAGACCGTGCCAATACGCTTGAGTTTAACCGAGTACAACTTGATTACCTAGATTTTTTAACGGATACCATACCAAATGTACAACAGAAAAACATTGATAATAAAATGTTCCGTTCTGAATTCCTTTATTTAAAGGACATGGTGAAGTCCAATATGAGCTTAATTGAAGAGATTTCGACTCAGCTTTTTCAAATAAATAAATACATACAGCCAATTGGAGCGCAGGTTGGATACCGGGTAAGAGATGAGATTTGTATGTATGTGGCTTATAACCAAAGTGGTCAGTTATTGACAAAGGAACAAGCATTCGATAACTGTATCCTGCAAAAGATTTTACCTCGGATATCTGGAAGTGATTCACGAGTAAAACGCTCACTATCTGATTTGTTCAGATTTTTGACAAATAAGGTAGTGGAGTTTGATATAGAAAACTATGAACAGGATTTAAAATTATCTAAATATCCAAGAAGTGCAACGAAGGTGTACGGGATGCTTAGGAGGCTAGAGGATGACGGCTTTACCTCTTTTTTGGATCAGCTAAAGAAGAAGTCGAGTTGGTCAAAATTGAAACGGTTGATTTTTCACTTGTCATCAAAGGGAAGCCCTATCATGAGAGATATTTAGGCTTACAGCAATATAGAAGCATGGACTTTCATGATGAGATGAAATTCATGGTAACAGGAGATATCGAAGAGGTTAAGGTCTTCGATGTAAGCTCCCAATCGTTAGTAAAACCGACAGGGCAACGACCGATCTTTTTTGAAAACGGTGTGTATCAAGTGATGATCTCACCAAAGGATGGGAAAGAACTTACCTTTTACCATGAGCATCCTATCCTTAGAAAAGCAGTAGACCGGGTATCCATTGGACATTCTTATGTGTTACTTGGTAACCTCCATTTTCAGAGTGAAATCGGGTTCACCAGCTTCGAGGTAAGAAGCGATGATGAAACATTACTTGAGATAACAGTAGAGATTTTTCCGACAAAATTAAATTATAAAGAAGACTATCAGAATTTGTTAAATGAAGTGAACGATGAGATTTATAACTTAGCGTTTCATTTTTTAAAGAAGACGTACTTAAGTGCAAAGACTAAACTCGAAGGGAATCCTTCACTTGTTGAATTCTTCCGTTTAATTACTTTTTATTTTGACGACTTTATGAAGTCCACCCAGCAAATTGAACGTCAGCCACATCATAATCTAGAGAAGCGTCATGAACTTGTTCGAGGGGATCGGATTAAGAATTTAGATCGTAAAGGTAGAAACTATCTTATTAAGAATAGTAGACTTCTTCAGCCTGTGGATCATGGAATCAAGGTAGGGAGTCAAGAGTATCTGCCAATAAAGGGGCTAACTGTTAAAAAAGAGATTACATATGTTACTCATGAGAATCGATTTGTCAGGTGGATGATGACGAGGCTCTTAATGAAGCTTGAAGGTTTATATGATCGGTATGTGAATCAACGTAGCTGGGGTGAACAAACAGCTGATGAAGAAATAAGAAAGTTAATTGAAGGCATGAAAAATAAGCTTCATTCTAAGGTAAGGGCTCCTTTCTGGAGAGAGATGCCTTTACCAGATCGAGTGTTTACAAGCTTAGTTCTGCAGCTTGCACCAGGATACCGTGATGCCTATCAAATATTTTTGACAGTCTCAAAAGGGTTAACCCTGCACAACAGTATACATAAAATGTCGGTGAAGGATGTAGCTACTCTTTATGAATACTGGACCTATTTGAAGCTGGGACAAATTCTTGGTAAGAAATATACACTAATTAGTCAGGATGTCATCAAGGTGAATCGTGATGGTTTATTTGTAAATCTTGAAGCGAATAAGCAAGCGAAGCGGGTATATAAGCATCCACTAACGAATGAGCAAATAACTTTAACATACCAAAAGCGTGAACATAATCTACCGACAATTACTCAAATACCAGACACGATGCTAAGCATTGAAAAAAAGGGAGAAAACTACAGTTATAACTATATATTTGATGCGAAGTATCGGATCGACTTTGCCAATCAAGGCAGTTATTATGGCAATAAATACTCAACACCTGGTCCAATGGAGGATGATATCAACACGATGCACCGGTACCGAGATTCGATTGTGGCAGAGATTAATGGTCCATATGAACGAACCGCGTTTGGCGCATATGTGTTGTTTCCGTGGAATGATGAGCAGCTGTACGAACACCATCATTTCTACAAGAGTATTGGAAAAGTAAATATTGGTGGTTTTCCATTTCTTCCGAATGCAACAAGCTTAGTCGAGAGATTTATAGAAAACCTCATTGAAAAAAATCCGGATGAGTTACAGAAAGAAGGCATTTTACCGAGAGGCTCGCTGGAAAAGTGGAAGGCATATGTTGAGGAGAAGGTACTTGTAGGAGTCAATTCTACTATCGAACAGTATCGAAATGCACTTCAAACAGCCTCGTATCACTTGCCTGTTTCGAAGCTAAAGAATGGCTGGCAGGAAGTAAAGTACATAGCCTTGTATGTAACGAAGCAAGCAAGCAAGGTAAATGGGGTTGTTTGTCTAGGTAAGATTTCGAATGTAGTTATTAATGACGATATGATTCATTTTCAAGTAGATAACTGGAGTAATTTGAAACAAGTGATTAAGCCAGTTAATTATGGGGTTGCGAACTATATGATTACTACCCTGCAAAACCTGCTACAAGCTAAGGAACTGCCTGAACTGTATATGAAATCCGAGGAAGAAAAAGCGATTTGGCAAATGGTAAGAAGGTTTTCGGATCATATTAAGATTGATATTGATAGCCTTGAGCTAGATAAAGCAAAGCAAATTAACCATTTTGAGTTTAAAGGGATCCAGCTTGGGTTTGATCGAGAAGAACAGTTGATAACCATTAGTTCAGATTCGAATGAATACTTAATAGACTATAAAGAGCTTCATTGCAATCCAACTAGTGTTTTTAAGATTATTGCTAAAGAGCTGGAGACGAGACTATAGATTAATTAGCAAAACATAAATCTTAAGTGTAACCACTGTCACCATCTGAAATGGTCACATATCTTCCGATGATTGCAGATTAGATAGATTAATATCAAGTAAGGATTTTCTAGTAAAGTGATAAGCCCTTATTTCAAATGTGTATAAAAAAACAAGTATCAAGGGAATTGATTTCGGACTTTTTGATTTCCATGAATGGGTAAAAGGATTAAGGAAGAATATGTCGAATAATACATTATACGATTATTAAAGAGGTGTTTATATTGGCTGAGCCTGCAAAGATTTTTATAAGTTCCGCTGCTGAATCAGGCTTAAGCCGATTAAGAGATTCTATACACATTGAATTAAAAAAAATGGAACATAATCCACAAATATATGAAAAAGATTTCGGTCCATGGCCAGCGCAGAATTTAGTAGAAAATTGTATAGACCATGTATTAAGATGCGATATCTTTCTCTTATTTATTTCACATAAAGCTGGAAATTACAGTGAGAGATATAAAGCAACGGTAACTCATATTGAATTTCAAAAGGCACATCAGAATAAGAAACATATAATAGTTTTTGTACAAGACGAAATTTATCGTTTATTCTGGAATGACCTGCGTTGGACTATTGGTGAAATGGTTGAAGCATTTAAAGAAGCTAACAATGGTATGGAACCAGATACTTATCGGAATATTGCTGAGGAAGCTTGGAATAAGCATCCTGATAAATCAGAAGGGTTTGACTCTTATGTGTGGGGATTCTTATATGATATTTATCAAAAAGGCCACTATCTTGAACAGATATCATTAGGAGTAGATGGATTAAAGACAATTAAGCAATACTTCAGTGATTTATTTCGTCAAGGAAGTAAATACCTTGCTCTAAAAAATGAAATTGATGATCAAATTGCTGAAGGTCCTACGTATCGTAAACATGCAGAATTTACTTCGAATATGATTGGGTATTTACAGGAAGGGGAAATACAAAATTCAAGAATGTTTTTGGAGTATTTACAACGGTACTTGAAAAAGGGTTCTATCTATACTAAACCTGGAACAGTTTTCGAAAAACTTCTGGGAGAATACGAATCTTGCTCTGGGAGCACACTTTATAAGAATGTTGATGCGGAATTACAGTTGATTGCTGCATCAGGAATGGCGAGTGACGACAATGATGCATACAATTTGGATGATAAATCTTCTTATGTTGTAAAAGCTTTTGAAAGTGGAAATCCAGAGTTATTTTATAGTGAAGGAAAGCGGCTATTTTATCTTGCTGTAAAATCAGGAAATTATGTAATCTGTTTTCATTATCCTGTCGATTCATTTTGGACAGAAGAGAACGTACAACACTTTAAAGTGGATATCATGCGTGATATAATGGAAACAGAACCAGCACTTTTCCGTAATTTTGCCATAAAATTACTAGGAGGGATTAGTTAATGAAATCACAGTTACTTCGTAATGATGATGAAAGAATCATACATGTTGCCTCCGGATCTGAAAAGGCTGCTGAAAAGTATATTGAAGCAAAAGCGAAACGGTTTGATGAAACAAATCGACGGTTACAAGACGCTTTCGGTGAAAAGACTAAACGAAGAGTTTACGGATATTAAGCAGTTTTACAATTTTTATATTAGCACTTTTTTAATAAAAAGAGGAAACCCATCTAAACCAGAAGGGTTTCCTCTTTATTGTCATATAATTACTGTATATTGAAACTAGATAGTATTTCTGATTTTATAAAAAGGGTAAAAGGAGTTTTTACGATATGCCACTTTACAATAAACTTGTCCGAGACCTAATTCCGGATGTAATTGATCGTGCTGGTAAAACATATTCTACAAGAATATTAGAAGATGAAGAGTACATACTTGAGTTAAAAAAGAAAAGCTTTGAAGAGCTTGAAGAGTATATGAAGACAACCAATACAGAAGAAGCAATGGAAGAATTAGCAGACTTATTAGAAATCATTCATGCTTTGGCCGAATGTCATGATACTTCTTTCAAAGAAATTGAAGTAATTAGGAAACAAAAGGCCATAACAAAAGGGGCATTTAAGAACAAGGTCTTTTTGATTGATGTAGAAGATTAAAATATAGTCGAAAAAAGGTGAAGTATGAGTCATAAACTGCAAGTAGGAGAAATGAGAGCAGAATACTTAACGGACAAAGATGTATGGTCCCATTTCAATTATATCTTTTCTCCAAAATCCAAAAATTCAACTACATATAAGTTTGTTCTCATTAAATCTATAATAGAAAACCTTTATAACGTCAACGATAGACTTGAATTAAGCTATGACAGCCTATTCAGTAGCTTTGCAAAGATTTATTGGAATCTAGTCATTCACCATAACCTTAACCAAATCAATATGATTGAGAAAAAGTCTGAGGTTCAAAAGATTCTATTAGAGCCTGTTCAAAAAGGAGGACAAAAAGAGCAAAGAAGTTCAAGGAAGCGAAGTCTTGAGCACCGGAGCGTATGTTTTGTATACGTGAGGAGCGGAAAGACGAGCTGACGAAGAAATTCGAAGCTATTTTTGCCGGACTTTTTGAACATCCTCTATTAGATGTCCAAGCCAAATATGATGTACCTAATACCTTAGTATTTGATAAGCTTTCTAGTGAAATGCAGCTTGATATTATAAATAAAGTTAAAAAACGATGTAAAATCAATGTTATGGGTGCTATTTACGGTGACACTGGGAGTACCATTTATGATTTTGACAATCAAAGGGAAGTTCTGAGAATGAACGGTTCCTATTATTCTTTCATGCAGAGGTTCCAACGGGTATTAACCTATTTAACAAACTATCAACTAGCTCTATTCTTAGAGAAATTTAATGAACAAGGTGATACCACTAGACTTTTACTAAAGGTTGAAAACGTCTCTAAAAGATCTTCGTTGGATCAATTCTACTATGTACTTGAAGCTTACTATAATGGTGAGTGCTTTTATTGTAGCAAGTCAATAAAAAAAAGGGATACCACACATGTAGATCATTTTATTCCATGGAGCTTTATTCAAGCGGATCAGTTATGGAATCTTGTCATATCTTGCAGCCCCTGCAACTTATCAAAGAGTGACAAGCTCGCTGATGACGTTTATTTGAGTGCACTTATTGATCGTAACAGGAACTTACTTAAAAGCCCGAATTTTAATTTGAGAGAAGACATGAAGGTCTATACCGCCAACAAGCTAGAACAACTATATCAGTATTCCGTTGATAATGGATTTACAGATATTTGGACTCCGAAGAGACGAATTATTTAGAGCTTTAGAAACTCGAGTGAGTATTTAGGGTTTTTCCATGCACTTTATTGGAACCTCTCTAATCCTTGAGATCTCCATATAAATAAGATAAGCAGAAAAACCCCCTGTATCAAAAGTAATTAATTTGATACAGGGGGTTTTTTACATATGTTGAATTAAAAGAAAGTAGTGAACAACGCAATAATTAGTGTTACCTTACAGCAATCATGGAACTTTATTTTATTTATTCAGAAAATTAATATAAACTAAAATTCAAATGTATATAGTAGATAGTACTGACTTCAATTAAGAGGAGAAATACTTATGAAAGCGATTGTATACACAGAATACGGATCATCTGATGTTCTTCAGCTCACAGAGGTAGGAAAACCTACTCCCAAGGACAATGAAGTGCTGGTAAAAGTTTACGCGGCATCGGTAAACCCATTGGACTGGCATTTCATGAGAGGTACACCGTACCTGGTGCGCCTAAATGCCGGGCTGCGCAGACCAAAGAGTCATGTATTGGGAGTTGATGTTGCAGGAAAGGTTGAAGCTGTTGGCAAGGACGTGAAAGAGTTTCAACCGGGGGATGATGTATTCGGTGCGTGTAATGGAGCTTTTGCCGAGTATGTGTGTGCTTCTGAAAGGTCGTTGGTGAAGAAACCAGCCAAAGTGTCGTTTGAACAAGCGGCGGCCGTACCGATAGCATCGTTCACTGCCGTCCAGGGTCTTCGTAATCAAGGACAGATTCAGCCAGGGCAGAAAGTCTTGATTAATGGTGCCGCAGGAGGTGTGGGCACATTCGCCGTACAGATTGCCAAATCGTTCGGAGCGGAAGTGACTGGCGTTTGCAGCACAAGGAATGTGGACATGGTCCGCTCAATCGGTGCGGATCACGTCATCGATTACACCCAAGAGGATTTCACTCAAAGTGGGCAACGCTATGACCAGATTTTCGATACGGTGGGGAATCGTTCTCTGTCAGATTGCAGGCGGGCATTGGGCCAAAGCGGGACGCTTGTTCTTGTGGGGGGGCCAGACAAGGGGCGTTTGCTGGGGCCTATGAATCGTTCGCTTAGAGGGCTGGTGATGTCACGGTTCGTGAGTCAAAGAATGGTGATGCTTATGGCAGCGTGGAGCAAAGATGACCTTGTCTTGATGCAAGAGCTACTTAGTAATGGAAAAGTAACACCGGTCATCGACAGACGTTACACGTTGAGTGAAGTTCCTGAAGCTATCCGCTATCTGGAAGAGGGCCACGCTCAAGGAAAAGTCGTAATAACCTTGGAACATAACAACGAAGACTAACAAATCTTTTTTACTATCGTTACTTTCATTATAATTTTTTAATTAACAGAGACTCACATGTTTGAAAAAGGAGATCGGAGAAGTCATTTCTCTAGAAGTTGAATCCATTTCCTCTGTATGAAAGTAATCTACTTAGCTTTATTCATGATTAATGCCAATCTGGCTTATATGTATAAGATTACATGGGACGGTTAGAGGAAGTAACTAGTGAACATGATAGGGAGTTTCTTATAAACTAGACATAATCATTTCCTCTATCATTAAAACGGTTGAATAAAGAAAAGCTCTCCCATAGGAACCCACCTCTGGAAGAGCTTCTTCTTTTTTATCATTCCAGTTATTACCCTTTAAATAGCTCACCGCCCATCCCGCGGAAAGGGAGCAACCTGAAGTGGAAATCAACAGGTATTAGCACATAACTTTTAAATTAATGGACTTTTTCAGCAGTCTCAACCCGTCCCATTGACCCATAACTTAGCTATATAGTGGGTTTTCCCTTATCAAATTCCTCACGAATCTCCTTCAAAAGTTCTGGGTTCGTCAACACGTCTAAGCCTGTTAATGCTAGTGTTTTTGCGCCTATTATCATACCTTCTCGACCTTGTTCACTCATGGCAGCCTCTCTGAAACCAGGAGTATGACAAGCATGTCTTTCTTTACATATTTGAATATATGGATGAATGGAAGGTACAACTTGACTGACATTCCCCATATCTAACGAGCCTGTATCACCAACACTTTCTACGATTTCTGCTATGTCCACTCCAAGTGAAACAAGTGAATCGGTAAAGGCATTTGATAAATGTTCATTTGTAATCATATCGTCGTATGAGAATTCGTAATTTGAGATTTCTAAACTTGCACCTGTAGCGAGTGCAGCCCCCCTAGCACAATCCTTCACTTTTTCAGTGACCTCATTCACATAATCTCTACTAGACGCACGAACATAAAACTGAGCAACAGCATAATCAGGTACAATATTTGCTGCTAAGCCCCCTTCAGGGATGATACCGTGAATTCGGACATCTGACTTAACATGTTGCCTTAGAGCATTGATCGAATTAAACGTTTGTATGACAGCATCCAGTGCATTGATTCCTTCATGTGGTGCTGCTGCAGCATGGGCTGCACGTCCACGAAATTCAAATTGAATAGCATCCATCGCTAGTGATGTACCACTTTTTTTGTATTGATAGAAGGGGTGAACCATCATGGCTACATCTAAATGATCAAATAGACCCTGCTCAGCCATTGTGACCTTTCCACCTTTTGTTTCTTCAGCAGGCGTTCCATACACATACACCATCCCGCCGCTTTCATGGAGCACAGAACTTAATCCAATCCCAGCAGCAATGGCCATTGTACCGATTAAATTATGGCCACAAGCATGCCCAAGACCGGGTAAAGCATCATATTCAGCCATAAAACCAACCGAAGGACCAGGCTTACCACTATCAAACACTGCTGTAAACGCAGTTGGTAAATCACATGTACCAATTTCAACCGTGAAGCCATGTTCCTTTAATGTATCTGTTAGTACTTTACAAGCCTTAAACTCCTCATGACCAAGCTCTGGATTTTCACCTATATATGTACTAATTTCATAAAATTCTTGTTGAAGTTCATCTATTCTCTTAATAATTGCCTCTCTCATAAATCTAGTCTCCTCTATAATATGGTTCCTTTCATTACATCATAAAAAAGGCTTATAAGGAAGAGTTTAATAAGATATGGGGTCAGTCCATTGATAACGGTAGCTAGTAATTTTATTGATGGTTTAGTCCACGAATTTTTTACTTTCTTATTCCATGAAAATCTCTCATCACCTGTTAAGGATAATAAAGAACACCCAGGAACAGGTTCCTTCATAATGAAAAAATTCATATCATAGTGTAAAACCTAACTGGGGTAGATATCAATGGATAAACAAAATAGCCGGTATAGATGGGTTGTATTTGCTTCTGTGTTGTTTACGTATCTAGTTATATCAAGCCAACGGACCGCTCCAGGGTTGATAACAGATCAAGTCATGTTGGATTTTGGTGTAACGGCAACCACCATTGGCTTAGTGACAAGTATCCAGTTCTTTGTGTACACGGGTTTGCAAATTCCAATGGGTATCATGGCAGATCGTTTTGGCCCCAATTTCTTTCTAATTTTTGGAGCCATTCTTACAGGTGTAGGTACAGTCATCTATAGTTTAGGCACACATGAGTTTGTCCTATTTTTCGCGAGAATGTTGACAGGGATTGGAGATGCGACCATATGGGTTAACATGGTGTTAATGTTGAGTCAATGGTTCAATGCGAAGGAATTTACACGATTAATTGGTGTAACTGCTATGACAGGAAGTCTTGGTTTTCTTGTAGCAACTGTCCCTTTCTCATTATGGATTGACTTACTTGGTTGGAGGCCAGCTTTTTTTTCAGCGGGATTACTTCTTATACTTTGTGGGGTTGTCCTTTATTTTGTACTTATAAAAAAACCAAATCAGTCGTTCTTTACAAAGAAAGAAATACAGCGTGAAAAAACATCGGTTCTTATACGAAGAATATTTTCCAGTCGGCAGGCTTGGGCTTTATTTTTATGTCATTTTGGGCTAGTCGGAACTTATGTTGGGTTTATTAGTTCGTGGGGAGTACCTTATGGGATGACGGTGTATGGAATGACACGGTCTGATGCGAGCGAACTTATGATGATTGGACTCATTGGGGCACTGATTGGTGCTCCACTTGGTGGTTGGATTTCAAGTCGATTAGGAACGATCAAACGTCCATATATTTTTGTCCATATCCTTTCATTAGTCACGTGGTCTGTCTTTCTCTTTTTTATCAATCATCCACCGTTTTTCTTAGTGATGGTGCTATTCTTCATCATTGGCCTTGCCTATGGGGCAAATGCCTTAACGTTTGCGGCCGTTCGCCAATCTTTCCCTATAAAAGAAGCTGGCTTTGTCTCCGGATTCGCCAACACAGGTGGTTTCCTAAGTGCCGTTTTACTGCCAAGCATTATTGGAAAAGTATTAGATTCTTTCGCTGAATCTTCTGGCAGTATAAGTGCTGGCTATTATTACGGATTCATCACTCCAGTCATCTTCTCCATGATTGGCTTGATTGGAGTCATTCTTGTTAAGGAAAAGCGTCAATTGTAGTGGTCACCATGCTTCAAAAGTATTATTCGTCGCAAACAAAAAGAAGTAGCCGTCTAACCTGTAGCAAGGATTCTAGACAGTTACTTCCTTTTGATTATATACATCGAATCTTTTGGCTAACCTCTTAATGCGGATGTAGTTGCCGATCAGGTGTTTGCGCACCTGATCTCTTTTTATTATATGTTCATTTATATATTTTTTTTGCGTAATAATAGGGAACGCATTTTGCCACCTGACCCGACGCTTTAATACGTTACAGCACTGGGTATCAGGCATTAGATTCCCACATTCAAGGAAAATTGTCTTATAATTACTGTATATTGAAACTATTTAATATGTCTGGTTATATAAAGGGTAAAAGGGATTTTTACGATATGCTACTCTACAATAAACTTGTCCGAGATCTAATTCAGGATATAATTGATCGTGCTGGTAAAAGATATTCGACATGAATTCTAGAAACCAGTTGATAGGAAGTCTAAACTTTTAAAGGAAAATGACAATGACGAGAAAAGTGCCTTATCACCTAGTTGATCTTTTTGCAGAAAATAAATACGAAGGGAATCAATTAGCGGTATTTCTTGATTCATCATCTTTGACAGTTAGTGAAATGTTACAGATTGCAAAAGAAGTAAATTAGGAATCTATTAATAACCCCATTTCAAAAAGTCTGCTATGGACGGCGAGAATTAAGAGTGGGCTTGTCATTCTTATTATGATTTTCGACAGCTTATTCAAATTGCTAAAAATAGCTCATATAGTGGAAGCAACACTTGAACTAGGATTTTCTGAACATCATCTTGTCGTGATCGGAATACTCGGTCTCCTTTCTGTGATTCTTTACAACATACCTCGTTTATCAGTCCTAGGTGTATTGCTGCTGACGGAGTATATTGGAGTGGCCATTGCTACACATATTCGTCTGGGTAACCCTTTTTTTCTCATACACTTTTTCCAGTCTATATAGCTGTTTTGGCTTTTGGAGGTATTTGGCTGAGATATAAAAGATTGCGAATGCTGTTTTCAACGGGCAAGTAACAAAAAATAGAATGTTTCACAAAAAAGGAGAAAGAAGTCTTTTGTCGAAATGTAGGTGAAATGTACTAATGAAAGGAGTTCATCATTTTGACAAAAGACCTCAATATCCTAGAGAAACCACAATGACATTGGCTTTCATTCTCTCGCCGTTATGTTCAAAGATTAATCCCTCTAGTTTTACGAGTATTCCACTTCCAAAAGTGAAAGATGTTATTGAAACAAATTTCCCGTCAATTGAAATTAAAGACTGAGGGATGAATCTTAATTTTCTACTTGAAGACGAGACGATTGCCACATTGAATTCGAATCAACTACCCTCACAGAAAAAGACCTCATTCGTTTCGTCCACAATGATCTTCAGCTCTATGCCACGCCATTCTAAATTTAGTTTCCTAGCATAATTGAAAGGATAGAATTTTAAGGTACGTCTACTTCGGCTAAACAGTAGAACTTCTTTATAATAGATTTTTTCCTATCGGATATTGGAAAAAATTCCACTATAGTAAGCTCAGCTCAATATAGAAGTTCAAGATATTATTATGACTATACGATATGAGAGTCTTGTCCTTAGACTTACCTCAACTTATGACCGGTTGAAGTCTTGAAAAAATAGATTGCAACGAGTAATAAGGAAATTAATTTGGACAAGACATTTGAAGTACTCCAAAGTGCTGAAATGAAGTTGTATATAGCTAGTAACACCAATTAGAATTTGTTTGGGGATTAATATTACGAGGAGGGAAGAGTAAAAGTGAGACAAGGTATAAAGGAAAAAGTCCTATTCATTAGTTAATAAGAACGGTCTGAAATGGAAGATAGGTAAAGATCTAAAACATTTGGATACGAGAAAACAATATGGTCATATTCCTGTTGATTTTTCAATGAGGGACTACGAAAATGTTATAATTAATGATAAAGAAAGCGATGTCTATTTATATTTTGTTAGAGGATTCAAGAAAGATTACTTTGTTTTTGGCGATGGAAAATGGATTGTAATAGTAGGAGAAGATGCAATTACGGAAACATCTTTTCAAATTGAAGGGGAATACACCCAATATCTTTCTTGGAAAAAGGGTTACATGTATCTTGGAAAAGAAGAAGAGGTGATTAATTGATGTCAGAATATAATAAGAGTGTTGATATTTATGGGAAATGTATAGGTGATTATGAGATCAGCCCATTTGAATCGGTTGACATGTTGCATAGGCGAAGCAATTTAGAAAGTGTAATCCATGAACTCACAAAAGATGAAAGACTCAAATTATTAAGTTACGACATGGAATTAATTAAAAATGCTATATTGATGGCTGCGCATATTGGTAAGGTCTATGATTTCTCTCTATCAGATGAACCACTTAGTGAATGGTGGTGGCATTTAGATAAAGTAGCAAATGGAACAATTGGCTTTCAATTGCGTGCTGAGGTTGGATCTGATATGGCTATTTAATTGTAAAAGGAAAGCATGGGGACGGTTCTTCTGCTTCCAAATGGAAGCAAGAGGACAGTCCAAATGCTTCTTCTATAATGCTAGTTTCATTGCCGCGATCACAAGTTCATCGTTTTGATTATTGCACAATGCTTCTATTTTTTCAGCTAGGTAGCTACTAAGTGTTCTAAATCCATTTTTCTCAAAGAATTGAAACGGGTTAGGAGAGGGTACGCCCGCGTCTTCTACAATAATCTTATCTTTGTTCTTTGAAGAACTCTTAAGTGAATTTTCTGAAGTATTCACTGGTAATGGGAGGGCATGTTGTCCATACTCGCTGGCCATTCTGGACGATCATTTGTGTCAACTTGTCCACCCATCCTGTCCACTATGTCCTCTTCATTTGGCCATTTCCCCTATGTATACTTCATCTTGAGTCTTCAGTGTTTCTAATCTTTCGGAATCAATTCAATACCATTTTATTTGATCTAATTTGAGTGTATTGAAGTTTTTAAGAGATGAAAATTTGTTGCTGCTCTAGCTTTGTAAAAATCCTTTTAAAACAACGTTGACATTGATTTTCGAATTTTATGAGAAAAGTTATAATTTTTCTTATAGAGTCTGTTCAAAAAGGAGGACAAAAAGAGCAAAGAAGTTCGAGGAAGCGAAGTCTTGAGCACCGGAGCGTATGTTTTGTATACGTGAGGAGCGGAGAGACGAGCTGACGAAGAAATTTGAGCTTAATGGAAGCAAGAGAACCGTCCCCATACCACACTAGTCAGTGTCGTCCGCTATTGGTGTTGAAAAGGGAACCATAGTCGAAAATATTATCATGGCGACATGGAATTTGTAGAAATCAGATGACGGAGAAAAATTTGAATTGGATTCAATAGTTTCATAGGAATTTGAAATTAAGAACAGAAACAAAACCAGATTCATCAATCACTAGGTGTGGAAATATACTTTGAGGTCCAAAAAAATTCCGTAGATAAAATTTGAAGGAATAACAAAGAGGTTAGTTTTTACTTAATCTATTTAAGTACATTTCATGTTTTCCAGATTGTTCAGAAAGAAACTCAATGTCTCGATTTATATTCTTTGTATTTTTGTCTATTTTCTTTAGAATAGCAACGGTATCTTCATTAGCTGTTTGAGCAATGTTATTAATCGTTGTCTCCATACGATCTAATTGAGTTGTGACCTTATCAAATTTGCTATCAAATTTTTGTTCCAACTGTTGAATGGCTTTAAGTATTTGGTCCATAACTTTTCACCTCCTTGACTGTGATTATTATACCATGGTTAGATGGGACTGGTATACAATCCAAATGGTAAAAACGGTACCGTAACAAAACCTCTTCTTGATATTTGATTAAGCTAAACGATATTCAAAAACAGTATTATTTACTTCCTAAAGGAAGCGTGTGAATGAACTGACCTTGGGTGGAATCGCTACCATTTTAAACAATAAATTAAATCCATCATCTGTTGGGGAAAGCATGGGGACGGTTCTTCTGCTTCCAAATGGAAGCAAGAGGACAGTCTGTCTCCATACTTCTTCTATAATGCTAGTTTCATTGCCGCGATAACAAGTTCATCGTTTTGATCATTGCACCATGCTTCTATTTTTTCAGCTAGGCAGCTACTAAGTGTTCCAAATCCATTTTTCTCGAATAATTGAAACGGGTTAGGTGAGTGAGGGTACGCCCGCGTCTTCTACAATAATCTTATCTTTGTTCTTTGAAGAACTCTTAAGTGAATTTTTAAAACAACGTTGACATTGATTTTCGAATTTTATAAGAAAAGTTATAATTTTTCTTATAAGAGAATAGAACGGCCAAGGAAAAAGTAGAAGCTTAGGGATTGTTCTTCTAATTCCAAATGGACCCAAGAGAACTATTACCATGCTTGCTTCATAGGGGGGCTTAGGGACTTTGGATATAAATGCTTATGACCAACTACTAGTCTCGCCTTTTTGTGCGTATAACTTGTCCTTAATAGAACAGAATCGAATCTTCATTGATTCCTAAAAAAAGAAAACCAAATCCTACTAATTTTCATGTCGAACTGGTTATTTTGTGATAATTTTAAAGTAGGAACCCCAATAAGCAAGATTGTTGATGGTTAAATTAGATTAGGTGATAAAATCCTTTATTAAATGGGAAGCAGGAAATTCGCTAGAGAACTTGGTGTAAGTGATGTAGCGGTGTATGAAGAAAACGATTATGATGACAATACAATCAGTGTATATGGAACGATCGCAATTTTATCAGATTTATCTATTGGGAAAGAGTACCAAAGAAAAGGGTATGGCACCCAAGCAATGGAAGAGATTATTAATTACTGCAAAGCTTTAGGTATCGATTTTATTTTACTCAAACCCTTCCCTCCTAGTGGAGAGAATATGGATGAGATCGAAAGTCAAAGAAAGGTTAGTGAACTTCTAAGTTTTTATGAGCCACTTGAATTTAAGAAAACGATTGGGCGAGCAGAAGAAGTTCATTTGTGTTTACGATTGGTTTAAGTCTAGTAGTTTATCTTGTATAGAAGCATGGTGACAGTTCTTCTGCTTAATGGAAGCAAGAGAACCGTCCCCATGCTTCCGCCCATGCTTCCGGAATAATCAGCCTAAGGTTTAGTGTTAAATAAAAAAAACTTAGTCATTAAGCTAATAAGAATAATGGAAGCTAATTGGTAGGAATAGCTGTACATCTGCAACTTCTGCAGTAAACTTAAAAAAGTAAATAAAGTAAATTTAAATAGTCCATTGATTTAATGGGCTATTTTCTATATCATTATTTGATAATGATTATCAATATCGAGGTTTAATTTATATTAAAAGGAAAGAAATTAAGAAAGGAGGCAAAGGGATGTCTGGGGAAAGAGACGAATCATTAAAATTTAAACAGATTTTATTAAAGAAAGAAAAAAAGGAAACAGAATTTGTTGTTGACTTCTATACAATATTCTTTGTTTTATCGGGAGAGGCAAAGATGAAGAGTGATAACATAATCTATAGATTGAGCGAGCAATCGTGTATCGTAGTCACTCCATACTCTCCTATTTGCTTAAGTGAAATAAAAGAGTGTACTCCGCTTCATTATTATCAATTGTCTTTTCAGGTGGAGAATTCACAACAAACTTCCTTACTTGGGGAACATAAAAATCTTCACCCTCTCAAACTATTAGAAAAAATAGAGAGAATGTATGAATTAAGTAGAGATGAAAAATCAGGAATCTTAAGTGTAATAGAAGAGAATATGATATTCTTTGAGCTTTTGTATTTTATTTGTAAGGGAAAAGAAACGGGAATGAAGCAGAAAGATACAAAAGAAAAAATTCAGGAGTCTATTCACTATATTCATACCCATTATCATGATGAGCTCACGAGAGAATACTTAGCTCAAATGGCTGGGTTTAGTCCAGGTTATTATTCACATGCGTTTAAAAAAGTAATAGGCTCAAGTCCAATTGATTATGTAAATGAAGTAAGAATAGCCAAGGCAAAGGAATTACTTATTAGCTCACAGCATCGGTTAAAAACAGTAGCAAAAAGTGTTGGATTTCAAGACGAATTTTATTTTAGCCGCTTGTTTAAAAAGACAACAGGTATTTCGCCAACACACTATGTCAAGAAGAGTCGTACTAGAATTTTAAATGCAGATATTAGCTTTCAAGGTCATTTCAGAGCTTTAGATATAATTCCCTTTGCAACACTTGACTACGATTGCGAACAAGGCTACCGATTAAGGGTAGGTACAAATCCAACAAAGCATGACACTATTCCATCAATGGAAGGCATGCTCGAATCCCTTATTGAAATTAAACCAGATGTCATACTATGTGCAGATTATGATGATGAAAAAGTGAAGTTGCTACAAAAAGTGGCACCGACTGTTGTGATTCCATGGATGAAGCATGACTGGAGAGAACATTTTATGCAAATTGGGGATTTGTTTGGAAGAAAAAAGGAAACAGAGAAATGGCTGGCTGATTACGATACTAAGGCAGAAGTAGCTTCTACACTAGTAAAAGAAAAAGTAAGCATAGAGGATAGGATTATGATTGTTAGAATTTACAATGAACGGTTAACAGTCTACGGCAAAAGAAACATAGGAAATATCTTCTACAATGACTTGAAGTTAAAGCCTGTAGATATAGTGGCTGAAATTCCAACTGTTCAAAACCAGTATCCAATTACGTTCGCTCAGCTTATCTCCTATAAGCCAGATTATCTATTTATCATGGATTCTAGTGATTCTCAATCACAATGGTTATTAGAGTCGATTACAACCAATGAAGAATGGTATAACATTCCTGCTGTTAGGAAGAACCAGGTTCATTTCATTTCTAAATCGTGGTTGGATTACTCACCCACTTCTCATCTAGAACACCTAGAAGAAGCAGTAGGGTTACTTAGAACATGACAATAATCCAAAAGAGTCCAAACAATAGTCTATGGCAATGAAAAGAATAGCAGTTTATAATTCTAGTTGAGAAGAATAATCACTATCATTCAAAGGAGAGTCACAACGTGAAACTTAACCATTTCTTATTAAAAGCAATTGCAATTTTTACAGTAGCGTTAATGTTAGTGGGGTGCGGAACTTCAGAAGATGCCTCCACAAAAGAGGAGACAACAGTTAAAAATGCAGATTCTGAAAAAACGGAAGAAAAAGCAACTGCTGAAAAAGAAGAAGAGGTTTCTGAGACAAGAATATTTACACATTTCAATGGTGAAACAGAAATTCCAACTGAGCCAAAGCGTGTTGTTACTACGCAATGGCTAGGCCATATGTTAGCTCTTGGTGTAAAGCCAGTTGGAGCAGGAAGTTGGACATTAAACAATCCTTACTTTGAAGGTATGATAGACGGAATTGATGATATCGGAGAAGGGGAGGTTAGTTTAGAAAAAATTCTATCACTTGAGCCAGATCTCATTATTGCAACTGACGAAGAGGCAGAAATATATGAAGAACTTTCGAAAATTGCACCAACAATCTTGATTCCTTGGATGGAACATGATGTTAATGGTCATTTAAATATAGTTGCTGATGCCTTAGGAAAACAAGCAGAAGCAGAAACGTTTATTAAAGATTTTGAAAAGGTTGCTGCTGAAAAGTCAGAAAAAGTTCGCAACTATGTAAAGGAAGACGAGACGGTACTCATTTTCCGTATCTATCCAGACAGCTTTAGTGTGTATGGAGACCGTAATATGGGCCATGTATTTTATAACGGCTTAGGATTTACACCGCCAGCTTTAATTAGAGCTGAAATGGATAAGAATCCAGGCAAGTTTAATCAAAATAAAATTTCGCTTGAGGTACTTCCAGACTACAGTGCTGACCATTTGATTGTCATGGTGAATGACCTAAAAGAGGCAGAAGTTCAATTAAAAGAAATCCAAAGCACAAAATTGTGGCAGGGCCTACCTGCTGTTCAAAACAATAATGTTTATTATATTGAAAAAACACAATGGCTAGCGTATGATTCTACTTCGTTATTAGGACAATTAAAAGACGCAGCTGAGCTGTTTGACAAGGAATAAAAAGAAGCCATATCACTATGCTGTGATATGGCTTTGTTTATAACTACATAAGAAGGGAAGATACAAAAATGAACATAATGAATGAAAAACAATTAAATGAGAATTTCGCCATTATCTACAATGATCATCCTCAAAAAGTATATGGAATTAAATTATCAAATCTAATGGACCCACTAGAAATCAAAGAGTTTGTAATAATTTATAGTGAAAAGTTAAAAGCATTAACACCTCAGGTAGCAGCTACTTACTTCTGTAAATATTATGGATGGGCACTAGCGGGGTTTCATTATTTCCATTCTTTAAATTATAACGTGAATATGAGCCCTTCTAATATTGAAATCCAGTTATATTATGATGAAGGGCATGATTATTATGGTTTGGTGTTTAAGTTAGTAGACCCAATCCTTCAGCCTGGAAAGAAAGAAGGAATAGATGAAAGAATTCGGTACCTGTATAAAGAAAATGTAACTCCATTACTTGAAGCATTTGTGATAGAGACCGGTTTGAAAATTAGAGAACTATGGGGACAATTATGCATAGGACTATACTTTGGCTATGACTTTAATTTGAAAGAATCTATTACGGATGTGCAAAGACAGAATGTAATACAAGATTTTGACTATCTGACTAAAACCTTGGACTCAGAAATATTTAAGACTAAAAAGAATCCGCTTGATATTACATTTAAAATGATACCAAATGCCAGGAATCCAGAGGTATATCAACGAATGAAACCAACTTGCTGTCTATACTATCAAACAGAAGATGCAACAAATAAATGCTATGGTTGTCCAAGAATGAGCGATGCTGAAAGAGAAGTAAGAAGGCAGGAAATTATAGCGGATGCTAATTAAAATAGATTACGTCTTTTAACGAAAAATTGGTGTTTTAAATAAAAAATAACTAACGGATTGCCTACACAATGCCCTCTACGTAGTGATGAGGGTCTTGTGCATAGAGAGTAGTTAATGTTGAATATGAGATTGAGAATGAATATAATTATCATTAGGGTTAAAAGACCTTAGTTCTTTAAATGTGCTTTCTGTTTATTTTTATAAAAGAGGTAATCGGTATATGAATACACGAAATGTTCTGCAGAAGTTGAATAGCTATGTGTACTCAGTGGATTCTGTTGACCATTATATAAAGACGAATAATGGCCTTTGTATTTTGGCGAGGTTTATTCACACTGTCTTTGCTATATCAGTAAAGGTAGGGGAAAGGTAGACATAAACGGACAACTGTTTCCAATCGATACTGGCTCACTCTTTATCTTTTTACCGGGAATCGAAATTGAGGCCTCATCAGATGAGGAGGACTTGCCATTAGAGTTTTATATTGTTAAATTTTATTTTGCTATCGCCTATTATGAAGAGGAATGGATATTTGAACGTTTAACTCATTCAAAGTTCCCAATCGAAGGTCAGGTAATAGTACAGAATAAAGCACATATTTTAACTCTGTTTATAAATATGAAGAAGGCAGCCAATCGACAGGGGAAAATAGGCTCCATAAAGCTAAAGGCTTTATTCAATGAATTAATTTATGACTAAGCGGAGAACACTCGCTACTTTAGTGGTGAGATGAATCCGTTTTTTGTGTTCATTTAAGCACGCATGTTCTATAATGGAAAGAACTACTAAAAAGGAGGTGAGTCACTTGAAACAACACAAAGCCCATAAATTTAGAATCTTTCCCAATCAACAACAGCGAATTTTACTCAACAAAACGATTGGATGCACACGGTTTGTGTTCAATTTCCTCTTGGGCAAGCAAAAAGAACAAGATGCCTACTGGTACATCACCGAAGAAATGAAACAGAACGGTCAGCTTCCGCATAACCAATGGAAAGGTGATTTCTTCAACACGTATGCGTCCATTAAATCGCTTCCTGCTCTAAAAAAGCAGTATCCATTTCTAAAGGAAGTGGATAGTATTGCTCTGCAGAAATCCGTGGAAAATCTTGGCGATTCCTATTCTCGTTATTACAAAAAACAAAATCAATTTCCACGTTTTAAAAGCAAAAAGAATCCTGTGCAATCTTATACGACCAAACATACCAACGGAAACATTGAAGTCTTCGAGAATCACATCAAACTCCCTAAGTTAGGGCGTGTTCGCTATGCCAACAGTCGCAATGTGGAAGGTCGCCTGTTACATGCCACCATTAGACGAAATTCATCTGGAAAATACTTTATCTCCATTGTGACAGAAATCGAGATTCAGCCGTTACCGAAAACCCATTCTGCTTGTGGGGTTGATGTGGGCTTGAAGGATTTTGCCGTTGTCTCCGATGGACGTGTTCATCCAAATCCGCAATGGTTTCGTCAATATGAGAAGCAAGTAGCTGATGCACAGCGAATCCTATCCAGACGAATGGAGCGTGCCATGAGTCAAAACAAGCCATTATCCGATGCGAAAAACGTCCAAAAACAAAAGAAAAAAGTGGCTCGCCTTCATGAGAAAATCAAAAATATTCGTCATGACTATTTGCATAAAGTCTCTACCGAGATTGTCAAAAAACACGACATCATCGGCATCGAAGACTTGTCTATTGCAACTATGTTAAGAAATAAAGATCTCTCAAAAGCCATTAGTGAAGCATCGTGGTCTGAGTTTCGCAGGATGCTTGAATACAAAGCAAAATGGTACGGAAAACAAGTGATGGTAGTCGCCAAGAACTTTCCAAGCAGTCAGTTGTGTTCGTGTTGTGGCTATCAGCATAAAGCCGTTAAGAATCTGGCGTTGCGAGAATGGGACTGTCCTTCTTGTAAATCCCATCATCAACGAGATCTTAATGCAAGTATGAATCTAAAGAACGAAGCGATTCGTCTTTCAACCGTAGGGACTACGGGGGTAGCTTAGTCAAATAGAAGTCGATAGACTTCTTTACCTAAGAATCCTTCGACTTTAGTCGAGGGTAGTTCAAACGATTATAGAGGATGTTCGCTCACAATTAATAGAAGGCAATATCACGCGTGTTGATTATGAATAATTTCCCATAAAAAAGCGACAAAAAGGAACGCTCTCTTGTAAAATGTAAGTACGACCAAACAATTTACGAGAAGAGGCGTTCCCTATGAAAGAGCATACCATGTTTCCGAATTTGATTCAAAAGTTTATATCTGATGAAGAGTTACAGCCACTGATTGAGCTAATCGGCTATGAAGATACTGCACGAAAATTAACGGTTAAAATGCTGATCCAGTATCTTGTGACTGCGGCGAACTGTAAGTGGAAAAGTCTTCGCCATTGCTCGGATATCGGCGCTTTGGTGGGTCTTGTAGACGTTAATTATTCGACATTATCCAAAAAACTTGGTCAGCTTGATTATAGGTTAATGAAGCAGGTCTTTGCGCTGATTGTGAACAAATGTAATCGGGTGACTCGACGCGTACTAAAGATTCCAAACCGGTTGTTACTTGTAGATTCAACGACGATTACTGTTGGGAAAAGCCGGTTGCCTTGGGCGGTTTTTCACGGGGAACGTTCGGGCATCAAGTTTCATGTTAGCTTTACTCCAGAAACAAATATGCCTTTGAACGTCATTGAAACGATTGGTTTAAAACATGACGGACCTGTCGGTGAAGGGCTTGCAGACAAGCGTTTTGTACTTGTGGAAGACCGGGCTTATTTTAAAATCAAGCGCATCGAGCAGTTTGTTTTAGATGAACAGGATTTCGTGATCAGGTTAAAAGAAAATGTTGAATTGTCTACTATCAAGTCACTTCAACGCTTGTCAGAAAAGGATTCAAACGTCACACGCGACATCACTTGTCTTCTCGGTACCATTCAGTCACGTTCAGAAAGACGACATCGTGTTATCTTTTTTAAAGACAATGAAGGGCGTGAAATCCGCGTCGTGACAAGCTTACGCAATGTCTCAGCCGAAGTAATCGCCGACATGTATAAAGCAAGGTGGGGGATTGAGTCATTTTTCCGCTGGATTAAACAAAATCTAAATGTGCCGGTTTTATTCGGCACGACTGAAAACGCCGTCTACAACCAGCTTTTTGCGGCATTAATTGCGTATGTATTGCTTAATGGCTTTTTCAACAGACAAAGTCTTCTATTTTCAGACCAAAGCTGTCGCTCACGTCTTTCCAGCGAATGCTTCTGACAGGTGAATGACCGATTATTTGGAAGAACGCTTTAGCTTTATTTCTGCATAATTATTTCGCCACTAACAGGATTCGTCTGTCTATTTCTGGATAATCAACACGCCTGAGGCAATATACAACTAGGAATTGAACAAACGATTGATTATATTGAGGAGTATTATCAAAAACCTCTTACACTAGAAAAGCTTAGTAGTACTGTAGGTTTAAGTGTTAGTTATTATTCTAAGCTATTTAAAGAGTATGTAGGACAGACTCCGATTGATTACTTGACTACGGTAAGGATAAAAAAAGCAAAGGAAATTTTGCTTTTTTCCGATGAGAAACTGAAAGTGATATCCAATTTAGTTGGATATCAGGATGAATTTTACTTTAGTAGAGTATTCAAAAAGCACGTTGGCTGTTCACCAAAAGAATTTAGTAAACAAGTAAGATTGAAAAAATAGACCTATGGAGTGATAAGACTCCATAGGTTTTTTTATAGTAAAAAAAATAAGAAAGTCCATAAATCTAGATAGTTATGTCTATGGAGATGACGGTTTTCAGAGTTTAAAATAAATGAGAATGATATTCAATCACAACGAGGGGCGATTAAATGGAAAAAGCATTTCAAAGTGCACCGGAAGTAGTAAATGGAATTGAGAAAGTCATCCGTGAAAGAAGGAGTATTCGTGAATACAGAGATGAACCTGTAGAACGAGAACTAATCATAGAGTTGTTAAGTAGTTCAGTCTGGGCCCCTAATCACTTGAAGTGTGAGCCTTGGAGGTTCATATTGGTTGATGGAGAGAAAAGAGAGCAGATGCTGAAAGGAATACATGATTATTATAAAAGTATAGGGTTTTTAGAGAAATATTCTGAGAATCAGCTACTTAATTATAAAGAACAATTTCTACGTATTCCTGCACAGCTGATAGTAGTTATGAAAGATGAAGAGCAGGAGAAAAGGTGGGAGGAGGCCTTTGCTGCGACTTGTGCACTTGTTCAAAACTTTCAGCTGTTAGCCTGGGAACGTGGACTTGGAGTTGTATGGAAGACAAATGAACATAATGCTAGTCCTATTTTTAAAAGAAGCATTGGCGTGTTAGACTCAGAAAAAATTGTTGGAATCCTTCAGCTAGGGTATCCACTTACAATACCAAAGCCAAAACCTAGAAGGTCATTAGAAGAACTAATAACTATATTATAAAAAAGAGGTGCGATCATGGTTAAGGATATATTAGCAAATAAGTGGGAAGTAGGTGCTTCTCATTATGCAAAGGGTTCAACTGCGGTAAATGAAAATCTCTGGAAGGAGATTCTAGAGGACATTTATCTAGCAGACAAAAAGCTAGAAGTATTAGACGTTGGAACTGGTCCAGGAGTTGTCGCAATTATACTTGCAGAACTAGGCCACAATGTAACTGGACTTGATCTTTCTCAATCTATGCTTGATATAGCAAAAGACATAGCTACACAAAGAGGGATACACTGCAATTTCGTTCGAGGAGATGCTGAAGCACTTCCATTTGACAATGAAAGTTTTGACTTAGTAACAAACCGTCTTAACTTATGGACGTTACCTAATCCAGGTAAGGGTGTATATCATTGGGTACGTGTATTAAAGCCTGGCGGTAAATTAGCCGTTTTTGTAAATGACGTGAAGAACCCATATGAACAAACTAAGGAGTTAAAAAACGAAGATAGTAAACAACAGCACATTTTCTCAAAGGAATACTATGACACTTTTCAACACCTCCCGTTTGCAAGGGCGTTGCCATCCCAGGTGAAGGCTTTATTAGAAGCAGCAGGTCTAAGAGATGTGACAGTGAAACCTATTAAGGATGAGAGAAGGTATACAGTTGAACAGCTCATCGATTTCTTACGAACCAAAAATGTAGACGAATCGAAAATTACGAGCCTATTAGATAATAAACTTAATGAGGAACTCCTTCAGGAAACATTCGAATCTTTGAACCTAGTTGATACATTATTCAAAAAACTAGATAGTGGACAAGAGTTTGCTATAGTTCGACACATGGTAGGGGTTATTGGAGTAAAAGGGTAAAGGGAGAAATGAAAATGAAAAGGATAGTATTACTAGTTTTGCTCATATTCTTTGTAGGAACTCTTAGTGCATTTGGAAAATCTACTGCTACAGAAGTGACCATTGAAAAAACAAGCGAGGGCATTACAGTTACCCATTCCAAGGGAGAGGCTGTTTTTACTAGCTACCCTAAGAATATTGCTACACTTTCAGTATTTCATACCGATTACTTACTAGCATTAGGTATTATTCCTATATCGACTGTCACATATGATTACAAGTCACACAAGCATCTTCCATATTTAGAGGAGGAACTAGAAGGGGTATTTGAGTTAGGTAGCCAAAGTAGTCCTGATATTGAACGCCTAATCGATCGCTCCCCTGATTTGATTCTAGGAGAAAAAGAACATGAAAAGCACTATGATACGCTCAATAAAATAGCACCCACTATCATATTGGGAAAAACCGAAAACTGGCGTAGTTACTTAGAACAAGTGGCAGGGATAGTTGGGAAAGAAACGGAAGCAGAGGCTGTTATAGCAAACTATAATCAAAAAGCAGAAGCGGTAAAAGATAAGCTTGAAACAGAGGTCGGAGATGAAACTGTTTTATTTTTACGTGTTCGACCAAAGGAACTAAGAGTATATGGTGCTCAATGGAACATAGGTGATGTTCTCTATAAAGATTTGGGGCTAACACCTGCTTCATGTGTACCAATGGGTGAATGGGCTAAGCCAATCTCAAAAGAAGTTTTACCAGAGTGTAATCCTGATCATATTCTTCTCCAGGTTGATGATGATGAAAAATCACAAAAGCTGGTGGAAGAGCTGCTTGAACAAAGTTCTATATGGGGATATCTAGATGCTGTCAAGAATGGAAATGTTTATCCAATAGAACATTGGTTCATAATGAGTGGTCCTTTAAGTAATGAAGCTAAAATTAATAGAATAGAAGAATTGTTGATTAATTAGAACAATAGGGTTTCCCTTAATAAATGAGCATGACTCAAAATAGTCCATGTTAATAGTCATAAAAATCCATTGAACTTATCGGGGATAAAAGTTATTATACATAGTATAACAATGATAATGATTATCAATTTCAAAAATTGAAATACCCAACAAGAAAAGGAATGGAAGACATTATGGCTATTAGGAAGAGTGAAATGAAACAACAGGATACGTCGCAGGGGGATGAGAAAAAGGTTAAAATAACTTCTCGTCCACTTGTGGCTACACTAATTTTATTTGCCGGACTAGTTGTACTTTGTTTCGGTCTAGGAGTCTCGATTTCTTTAGGAGCAGCAGATATTGATTTATTGACTGTATGGAAAGCGGTGTTCCATTATAATCCAGAGCTTACCTCTCATCAAATTATTCAGGAGCTTCGGATGCCTCGAGCCTTAGCAGGTGCATTGGTAGGCGCATTTTTAGCGGTGTCTGGGGCGATTATGCAAGGAATGACAAGAAACCCATTGGCATCGCCTTCTATTATGGGGATTAGTGCAGGGTCTGCCTTTATGATTGCGATTGCTTTTGCATTTTTTCCTGGAACTTCTCATATTGGATTAATGATCTGGTCTTTTGTTGGTGCTGGCATGGCAGCATGTATTGTATTTGCAATTGGTTCTTTCTCAAAAGGTGGATTAACTCCAGTAAAATTAGCACTTGCAGGAACAGCTGTAGGAGCATTACTGGGGTCTATTTCATCAGCGATCGCAATACACTTTCATGTCGCTCAAGATATAAGCTTTTGGTATGCAGGTGGAGTGGCAGGTACAAAATGGATCAGTATTCAAATTATGATTCCAGTAGCAATTATCGGATTATGTTTAGCGCTTATTTTAGCTAGGTCAATTACTGTTCTTAGTTTGGGTGAAGATGTAGCAAAGGGATTAGGACAAAAAACTACGTTAGTTAAGGTTACAGGAACGATAGTCGTCTTACTTTTAACAGGAGCCGCAGTATCAGTTGCAGGAACAGTCGGTTTTATTGGACTTGTTATCCCTCACATAACTCGCTTTTTAGTAGGGGTCGATTATCGGTGGATTATCCCGTGCTCGGCCATTTTAGGAGCCCTATTATTAGTACTTGCTGACATTGGAGCACGAATGATAAATCCCCCTTTTGAAACACCGGTTGGCGCGATAACTGCAATGATAGGGGTACCGTTTTTCCTCTACTTAGCACGTCGGGAAAGGGGAGGATTGTAATGGAATTAGTGGATAAAACAAACAAGAAGCCTTTTGTGGCAATGGGAATTATATTTTTACTAATACTAATATCATTTTTTGTGAGCTTAAATATGGGCTATATACGTATTGCACCTTTTGATGTGATCAAAACATTTGTAGGAGCAGGAACGGAAAAAGATCAGTTAGTTCTCTTTGATTTCCGTTTACCAAGAATGGTGATTGCACTATTAATTGGAGCGGGCTTAGCAATATCAGGTGCAATTTTACAAGGTGTAGCTCAAAATGGTTTAGCTGACCCTGGAATTTTAGGTATTAATGCGGGAGCAGGTTTAGCTGTTGTATTATTTATTTTCTTTTTCCAGGGGTCGACCTCTTCACTTGGTACACTATCTATTTTTATTATGCCACTAGCAGCCTTAGGTGGAGGGGTTCTTGCAGCGTTTTTCATTTATATATTAGCTTGGAAGAAGGGTGTTACTCCTGTTCGTCTTATTTTAGTAGGTATTGGGATAAACGCTGCTTTTGGTGCTGCACTCATTATCTTTCAATTAAAGATGAACCCTAGTGACTTTATGCAAGCAACCATTTGGCTTTCAGGAAGTATTTGGGGAACAAATTGGAAGTTTGTTTTAGCTGTTTTGCCATGGATTCTAATTCTAATTCCATACACAATTTACAAGGCTCGCTATTTAAATGTGTTAAATCTAGGCGACCAAGTGGCCACAGGCTTAGGAGCAGCTGTGGAGAAGGAGCGCAGAATACTTTTACTGTTAGCTGTAGCTTTAGCGGGCTCTTGTGTAGCTGTTGGTGGTGGAATTGCCTTTTTAGGGCTTGTTGCACCTCATTTGGCTCGGAGAATTGTTGGACCAAAACATCAAATAATGTTACCAACAACTGCTTTAATGGGAGCATTACTACTACTTGTTGCTGATACAATCGGACGAAATATTTTATCACCATCAGAAATACCAGTAGGAATTGTAGCTTCAGTCCTTGGAGCACCATACTTTATTTACTTATTAATGAAAACTAACTAAAAGGAGTGGGTATGTCTAATGGTTATGTTATCAACCGAGCAACTTGGCATTTCATACGGAGATGTAGACATTGTAAAGGGACTAGACTTGAAAATTCCAGAGGGAAAAGTCACGACAATCATTGGACCTAATGGTTGTGGGAAATCTACTATTCTTAAAACGATGTCTCGTATACTAGAAGCGAAAGCAGGAGCGGTTTATTTAGATGGAAAAGCCATTCATAAAATATCAACAAAAGAAATTGCTAAAAAAATGGCGATTCTACCACAAACACCAGAAGCTCCAAGTGGGTTAACAGTTTACGAACTGGTCTCATATGGTCGTTTCCCACACCAGAGGGGATTTGGACGTTTGACAGATGAAGATCGCCGAATTGTCCGCTGGGCCATTGAGGTGACAGGTATGACAGTATTTCGTGATCGCCCAATTGAAGCATTATCCGGAGGACAAAGGCAACGTGTATGGATTGCTATGGCACTAGCACAGGAAACGGATTTACTTTTACTCGATGAACCGACCACTTATCTTGATTTAGCTCATCAGCTTGAAGTGCTAAAGTTGCTTGACCGTTTAAATAAGGAAGAGAAACGTACGATTGTTATGGTAATTCATGACTTAAACCATGCGGCACGTTTTGCGCACCATATGGTTGCAATTAATAATGGTAAGATTATCAAAGAGGGAAAGCCCAATGAAGTCATGACATCTGAAGTTTTAAAAGATGTATTTAATATTGATGCAGAAGTTGTTCCAGATCCAAGGACAGGTAGGCCTGTGTGCATTACTTATGATCTAGTGGAACAGGGATCTTTGGGTGAGAAAAAGCACTTAGTAGGTGCATTAGCTTAATGTAATAGACGAATTTAAAGGCCATATCACTTTTTGGGGGTATGGCTATTTTTAATCTTGTTAACCCAATGCACGATTTAGATAATTAATAAAGCAGATTCGTCCATCCGTATACTTGGGAGCCTTAACTCTTTACACAATTCAATGACTTCTAATTTTTTATCCACTTTTAAGCACTCCCTCATCCTTTTGATTAAACATTTTTGAAAAGGCCTTCATGTTTTGAATAGATTGTTCGACCGTTTCATCTGAATTAATGGTTCAAGAAGATCAGGTATTTCAAAAACCTGTATACGCAATTGATCTTTTGCACCAAGCGTTAACAAGAGAAAAAAATGATCGGCTTGTACGATCGAAATCGACCAGATTCGCTTAGCGAATTTTCCGGAGAAAAAAATACTTGAGGAATTAAAGATGGACGGCTTACCCGAAGACGCGCAAAAGAAGCTGCCCTATTTAAAGTCCCTTGATTTTATTAAGGCAGGACAGAATGTCATTTTGTCTGGATCGGCTGGAAC